>JAHEJH010000196.1 GCA_024638905.1 Luminiphilus sp. | reverse complement strand
CTTAACCACTTGGGCTAGGCTAGCCGGGAGTGCCAAGCGTGAGGCCGAGTAACGCTGCTTAGCGGCGCACGAAGCCGGCGCTTTTCCTGCATTGCTTTACCCCGCCCAGCCATGAAGGAGACTGACACCCACGACTCCTTTCGTGCCAGACAGCAACGACAGGCTACCGCGCTTTACGCTGCAGCTCCATAGGGCACAAAGACCAAACCGCCCGAACAATGAGCTACTTATTCCCGTCGTGAGACTTTCTAAACTATCGAATCTCCACGATTTCGAACCCCTGCTCGGCCCTGCGCCACTTCAGCAGCAGGTCCAGCACAGAGCCATCCACTCGGGCATCAACAATAGAAATTTCATCTGAAGAGACCGTGCAGCTAGCATTGTTAAGCCTCACAGCATTGGGGTCCGCGATAAAAGGAGAGTCAAAACGTACCACCTCAAAGCCCGCTGAGCTCTCCTGAGTCTCACCGAGGGCGTTGTATGCTATCGCAGTGACAGTGTGAGGCCCGGCCGCCAGCGCGCTATAGTTGTAGGCCAGTGAAAAGCCGGATTCTCCTGACCCTTCGACGTCCGGAAAAGCGCCGCCTACATCGCCTCGTAAGCCACCATATGGGGCCTCAAATTCCAGCACCCCATCAATTAAGATCTCGACTTTGGTGATGCCCTCTGAGGCGACTGCCCATCCCCGGAGGTTGCCGACACCCGTATGAACCTGCCCCTGTAAAGGCTCTTCCAGAGAAACCTCAAGCACGTCGGGGGCAGCTGGCTGCTCGTCGGCGCTCAATAGATCCATATAGCTGGAAAACGTTTGATAATTGGCGGACCCCTGCGAGATCACCTGCCCACCACCATGACCTGAGCCGCCAACGATTTTGGATAGCACTCTGCTGGCCTTAGCCCCGAGCGTCGGACTATTGACGTAAGAATCGAAAGCTTCGTGGTTGCTGCCAGCTGAGCTGGTAAACAACAGGTCAGCGCCATTGCTTGCCGCTTGCCCGCCAGACCGGTGGCATGCAATGCATTTGTCCTGGACGATCGACTCGACATCGCTGATATAGAATGCTTCGGCCGTCTGGCCTGTCGCCGAGCTGGCAGCAAACAGCCACATCAACCCGGCAATATGCTTTATCCCAACAAAAATCGGGGCCTCACTAACTATCCTAGTCATATCACTCCTCTTCCTGAGTCAGTCGTAAACGCACACCGTAAAGAACGTCTATACGCAGCAACAACTAAAAAGCGCACAGTTTTGTTTACTTTTTCGCAATGTGTCTGCAAACGAGGCTAACTGCGTTGCGATGTGCCCTTCACTGCACCACCATGTAGAAGGTGGCCATGGATACGGCGAGGACACGCCCCGTGTCACAGTCTGAGTGGTCATGCCAGAGCAAAGGAGTGACCGATAGGCATGAGATATCGAGACCAACACCGTCTGACCAGAGGCGTATGTCTGCTCGCCATCGTGCAGCTGGGTGCCTGTAGCACTGTCGAGACGGTCGCTCCCTACGATCGCGGTTATCTCGCTGAAGACGGCATGCTATGGGATGAGAGCCCGCGCAACGCCAAACTTAAGGGCCATGTCTACACCAGCAAAGAGGCGTCATCTGGTGGCGCAGGCTCAGCCGGAGGCGGCTGTGGTTGCAACTAAGCTACCCGCGCAATCTCAGCTCCCATATCCAAGTCCCTTGATGAAGCGCTTGGGCGCCCCACTGCTGGCGCTACCCGCATATCAGACCGGGACCGCCCTCGCCGACGCGCCGCCTGCTTTTACGGAGGTGGGCCTCCGCTACACCCATTACTCGGAAGACAGCATCGACCAGGACGTTGTCATCTTTGGTGCGACGGATCGTTACGATATTGACGTGACCCAGCTTTGGATTGAGGCCCCCGTAGGCGCAAATTGGTCGGTGGCACTTGATCTGCAAAATGACTACCAGACCGGCGCCTCGCCGTGGTTTGTGGGCGCCCAGCAGGACGGAGCACCCGGCGTCATCATGAGCGGCGCCAGTATTCAGGACAATCGTGTGGAAGTGGGCGTGACAACCCGCTACTTCTGGGCAGACGGCAACGCGGGCTTCGCGGTCAGCCATTCCGACGAAGATGATTATGAGGCCACTGCGCTTACCTTTGATGCATCGTGGAATACCGCCGATGACGCGCGGACCTGGAGCACTTCTTTCAGCAGCTCGCGCGATACGCTGAATCCCACACAGGGGGTGATACCCGTATTTATCACCGAGGAAGATCTCGATACCCAGTCTGGTTACTTCGGGGTTTCACAGATCCTGTCGCGGACTGCGATTGCGCGCATCGGTTTGAGCTATACCCTGAGCGAAGGCTACCTGTCAGACCCCTATAAGTTTCGAGATCAGCGGCCTGACACCCATGAGCGCCTCTCACTATCAGCCGGTTACCGCCGCTTCTTGATCGGCTCAGACGCCTCGCTCCAGATCGATTATCGCTACTATGCTGACAGCTGGGGCACAGACTCCCATACAGTGGAGGTCGCCTGGGCACAGAACCTACCCAGCAGCCTGCTAACGCCTTATCTGCGCTATTACACCCAGCGCGAAGCCGATTTTTTTGGCGTCATTGCCAATACCGACGCCCAATATTATGCGGATGATTACCGCCTTTCGTCATACGGCGCGGTGACGCTGGGTGCACGGTGGGCAGTTGCCTTGGGAGAGAGCTGGACGCTGGAGCTCGAGGCAGAACGCTATATGACTGACGCAGACTGGGGAGTGTTTGATGGCGCCGCCGCCCCCGCATTGGTCGACTTCTGGCGCGGCACCGTCGGGATCACCTGGCGTTTTGACTGACCCTTCCCCGCGGCTAGAGCAAGACTTCAAGAGCATGGGCGGGCCTGCTCGCCTCGTGCTTAACTCAACACATAGGCAAAAGCTCGATCTGGAAAATATCGCAAAGCAGGTGCGCAGCCTACTGGAGGCTCTGGAGGCGCGGTACAGCCGCTATCGGGTTGAGAGCATTGTCAGCGTCATCAACCAACGCGCGGGAAGCGGTGTTTTCACTGAGGTAGACCCCGAAACCCAGGCATTGCTCGGCCTGGCTGGCCGGCTATGGGATGCCTCGGGAGGCCTGTTTGATATCACCTCAGGGCCACTTAGACAGGCGTGGGACTTTCGAGCGGAGGGTGGCGCCAATCCCGCTCAAATCGAGTCAGCCCTCGCACTGGTAGGCTGGGAACAAATCGAATGGCAGGGATCGAGTCTTCATTTACCCACTCCAGGCATGGAGATCGACCTCGGTGGACTAGCCAAAGAATACGCGGCAGACAGTGCCATCAGCTTGATGCGAAACCTGACAGTGACCTCCGCCATGATTGAACTCGCCGGCGACGTCGCTACCATTGGTAATGGCGACAACGCCGTCCCTTGGCGCGTTGGTATTCGAGACCCTGACATCGCCGGCAGCCTCTGCACCGTGCAACTGTCAAATGCAGCCATTGCAACGAGTGGTAACTATGCCCGGCGCATTGACTTTGAAGGAAAACAATATGGCCATCTGCTCAGCCCCAAAACCGGATGGCCCGTGGAGGGTCCCACCAGCGTGAGTGTCCTCGATAGCCACTGCCTGACTGCAGGGGCTGTGGCGACGGTTGCCTGTCTGCACGCGGAAAAGGATGCGAGGGCGTGGCTCGAACACGCTGCCCTCCCCTGGCTGATGGTGTCGAGCAGGGGCAAGCGAAGCGGTCCCATCGCAGACCAAATGGCCAGCTCAGCGTAAACTGTCACCTTTGGCGCCAGCCTCCCTCGTTTTTGTTGCTAGTATCGCGACGCGGTCATTGGCTACCCTAGGCAAAGAACTCCCATGAAAATGGTAAGGACCAATATGAAGGCGATACGGCCTCTTTTCATTGTTCGCCTACCTTGGCTCAACGTGCTGATCCCAATGTGCTTGCTCCTCGGCTCCATACTCCCCACATCTGTGCTCGCGCAGGAAGTGACGGACATCAACCCCACTGAGGGGCAGACCGAAGCCAATGAAGCGGCGGCGACACCCCCCAAACTCAAGCCCTGGCTGATCACCCCTACCCTGTCTGCCGACCCCAAGCTCGGCGCCAACGTCGGCGGCCTGATCGCTTACCTCAAGAAATTGGACGCTGAATCCACGCCCTCGATGACGGGATTGACCGTCTCGTATTCGGACACTGACTCAATGACCGGCGCGCTGTTTTCCCAGCTCTACTGGAAAGCCGATTCTCGAAGACTCAGCCTGTTGGCAGCCGGGGCAGAAATTAACAATGAATACGATGACTTCCTCGGCACCGGCCAGACGGTGGAAACCCAGGATAATGTCCAAACCTTTGGCTTCAGGTATTTGCACAAGTTTCGACCCGGCGGCTGGTTCGTTGGCGTTCAGGGCATCAGCACCAACTATGCAGTTGGCGCCGACGGCATACTTGAAGGCGCACTGAACCAGATTGGGTTGTCGGGCTTCGACGCGGCGGGTCTGGGGCTGGTTTTTCAGCTCGACACCATGGACAACCAGCGCGACCCCTCCTCCGGGCACCTGCACACGCTACACAACTTTGCTTACCGCGAGAGCTTGGGCGGAGAGGCTTCCTTTGACGTGGGCTATGCGGACCTCCGCTGGTACCGGAGCGTCGAGGGGATC
>JAHEJH010000009.1 GCA_024638905.1 Luminiphilus sp. | reverse complement strand
TCCGGCTTTGGGACCACTACTACCTCAGGTGCGGGCGGCTCCATCGGTCTGCGAGAGGTCGAAAAAAGTGGTCGAAAAATAAAGTCCAGGCTCTCTTCCTCGGTCATGCTGGGTGAGGCAGGCTTGCCGGGAGTGGCCACCGTCAGTTCCGCGGGCATTATGGGCTCCACCGCAGGTTGCCAAAAAATATTCGCAGCGAGCAACGCTAGGCCGATGCCTGCGCACATCCCAATCTCTTTTAGATATGTGCCTGGCCAGCTCAATAAAAATGTCGCCTTCATTACCCTGCCACCCTCAGCGCAACAACCCGTAACCTGACGGTCAAAAACTCACGCGTTTCGTCACCGTCTCGACGAGATCGGCGTTTACGCTGGATATCGATGGAAACTGTTGCCAGCGCGGGAGAATGTTGAGAGACCGCGACCAAAAACGCATCAAGTGCAATCGGCGGACCATCGAGACTCAGTTCGACAGCTAGCTGGTCGAATAAACCGACCTCTTTTTCCTGATCGTCGATGTCCTGCGCGGCAGACACCGCCAGCTGGCTCCCCACGACTGTCAAGCCAGCCTCCTCGGCGAACCCTCGAAGGGTCTGTTGTAATCTGGCTCCTGTCGCGTTCGCATCATCCGCCCGGGGGTACGCCAACCCGTCAAGCGCCCTTGAAAACGCCTGCGCAGCAACTTGCAGCTCTTGTGCGGTAGCCTCGTAGCCCAACATACGTGCAATTCTGGGTTCATAACGACCACTTTGCTGCAGGCTATCCAAGAGGGACGCGGACACTTTTAATAGGGCGGTCATCACCAAAATCACAAGACCGCCCAGGGTCGCCCCTATTACCCAGCGCGCCTCCGTCGGCAATTGTTCAAACCACGCTCTCATCGGGCACCCTCCGGCGTAAGCGTCATGGTAAGAGTGAATCGCTCGCGACTGGCCCGATTGTCCAACGTGAAGGCAGCGGGTGCGGTCACCTCGGAAAACGACCCGGCCTCTACCATCGCCGCCTGATAATCAGCCGCATTCACCGCTAGCCCGGAGACTGTAAGCACATCTTCTTTGATCGACAGGCGATTCAGGTAGACCGAGTCGGGGGTGGCGGCAGCCACCTTATGCAGCCAGGGCCGGTAGAAAACATGCTCTGAAAAGAAGCGCTCGGCCTCAGACACGCGTTCCTGAGCCTCGACAAGTGCGCCGCGCACGACAACGACCCCCTCTGACCGCTGCTCCGTCGCCGCGAGCATCGCACTGTATTGCTGCGCAGTCTGGAAAGACCAGATAACAGGAATCGCAGCGAGGAACGCCATACCCGAAACCGCCACCGCTGACCGCAAGGCAAACTGTCGCAAGTTTCCCAAGTATGGCGCATCAAGGGCCGGGTTCTGATAACCATCGAGCGTTACCACTGCGCCCCCGGCCTCGGCTGACAGTCCGAAAGGTATGTCGTCTGCGGCCAGCGCGCGGCGCGCTACCGACGCAGCGGCATCAGCCGTGCTGCGCGCGACAATGATAATTGCGATTAAAATCGACCCCTCCCTGCGCTCCACAATCTTGCTTCCCCAGCAGGTCTCGTCCCAAGCAAAGGGGGTATGAGATTCAACGTGTGCAGTGACAGCCTCAGCAAGAAATATTTCAGCGCTGGCAGGTAGTTTCATGGTTGCGACCAACACTTCAGATTCAGGCAACAGCACCTGAAAGCTCTCGGCTGAAGGCGCAGTGTCGCTGCTGGCTAGCGACTCAAGCTCGCTCAAATGACAATAGTTAACCTCTGGTGAAAACCAGGCTCTCAAGCCTACCTCCTCACCCCACAATATCTGCTGAACACCAAGCTTTGCGCGACGGTAGAGCCCGCTGAGATCCAGACCAAATAGGCTTAGCTGATTGACCTCGCTCATCTTCCTACACCCCGGTTCTTATTAAACATGACCGAACCGGACCTCAGCACCTCTCCTGCGCCCTGGCCACTCACCCAGGTCGTTTGCGCCAGCTTCTCACCTCCGGACAGAGTGATCTCCAACTCCGCAGCACTGATCGACTGCGCGACGCCACCGGGGTTGCGCATCGACTCCGCGATCGACTCAAAGGTGATTCTTCCCTCAATTACACCTCGCCCTGATTTGCTGGGAGACGTTGGCGGGCCTGCTGCAACCGACGCGGTATCAGCCTCGTTGCGAGCAAGATCGGCCAACTGTGATGGCGCACTGCCCGCAGACAATGGCCCAGTTCGGTATGCGTGGACGTAGGGTTTCACGTTGTCATACACCACACGAGATGAGCCAGCCACCGCCAGTAGTTCCTCAGGGTAACGGAAGCCCGGAAAATCAGTCCGGTATGTCAGAACGCCATCAATCATCGCCATCGCGTCTTTATCGTCCACTTTGCCAAGCCCAGTAAAAAGCATCATGAGCTCATTCCGATCCGCGTCATTAAGCGAGACGAAGCCACTTGACGGGCGCAGTGTCCCTGTAACCACCCACTCCTGGTCGAACTGATACTGCTTGGTGAATAAGGTCGGTTTGTCACTGTCTGGTTCGCCTTGCTCTGGTTGTAACGCAGGATCTGCGCCCTGAGACGCCGCTGTGTATGCTGCCAGTGCCTTGTCCCTCAACAATAAATAAGCAACACCTCGCCCTAAAGCCTGAGCCCTGGCCTCCCTGACACGCAGTTCGGCCATGCCGGTATCTTGGTGGGCAAAGTGTATGACGGCCGCAACCATCAAAGACATCCCGGCAATCATCCACAATAAAAGCGCGATGGCGAAGCCGCCTTGCTGGGAAGCGTTACTCATTGCAGCTCCCCATAACGTTCAAACGCCACAATGATAGGCGGCCATTCCTGCCCGGCTGCCTGAATCTGAAGCCGCACCGCCCAGGGGAGCGTCCATTCTGGGGCATTGTCCCCTTGCGGCTCCGGCGTATTCGTCCAATCCAAATCCGGGTGCACCCTATAGGCGACCCGGAACTGCTCAAGCCCATCGTGCAACGCCACGCTCTTCACTTGAGCCCCCCAATCGGGTTCATCCTGAGGGTCACCAAAGCGATCAAAAGGCGCAAAGTGGAGCACCAAATTTTGGCCGCGAGACTCCAGTTTCAGGTGCTGTAACCCACCGGCACTTCCGACTCGGTCAATCGGTGCTACCCACTCGAGTCGTCTTGCAGCTCCATCAAAATAGCCAGACTCAGGTAACGCGTCACGAAGCGCCTGGCGTAAAAAGCGATCTACCTCACGTTTCTGGGACGTCTGGGCTGTTGTCTGCTGAAGCCGATCGTAGCTCTGACCAAAGGTGCGCATCGCAGTCACCACCGCCAGCATGATCATGGCAAAAATCACTGACGCCACGGTCACTTCGACCAGAGTCATACCCGCTTGATGACGATGTATTCCCAAAGGTGATCGCATCACTCTGCGAGCTCCCGCAACGGCACCACCGTCAGTAAATTCAGATTACGCGGCGCACTGCGGCCGGGCCAACTGACCACCACCTCCAGATACTGTAGGGCACGCGGCGCCACCGCTCGTTGCTCAGGATCCAGTCCGTCTTCTACTGGCGCGGGCCAGCTACTAACCTGCCATTCATATTGCGCATAGCGCCCCGCCACCGCGAAGTTTTCCTCTGTCACATGGCTATGCTCAGCCAGCATTGACTCCGCCAACATCACCGCATCGGTATATTCCGACGCGACCCGGACATTCCGCGTCGCGCCCATAGCCGCCTGGTATAGCACCGACAAGGACAACGATAAGATCACCAGCGCTACCAGCATCTCGATCAATGAAAACCCATGAGCATTCGTATGAAACTTCTCGCGCTCAGAAGGCTGAGCATTGCACAGCGCAGAAGCCCTGAGGCCGTCTGCAAGTTTCTTTACTTCAGCATTCTGATCAATCGCAAGGGTAGGAGAACCGAGCGAAAAAGCAGCTTTTTTTACGAGTGACTGGCTCATTCAGAACGCTTCCTGCGCCACGTCGCCTAACAGCCAGTCGACAGTCAAATTCACCCCGGCGCCGGTCGGACGCGTCACCGAAATCTCGCCGCCAGAGGACCCACCTGCCGGGTAAAAGCGAATCGCCGCCAGCCCGGGCTTCGGGCTGACCTCGGCTGCGTACACGACAGTGATATCGAGCGCCTCAGGCAGCGATGCGAATTGCTCTGCACTCACCGAGGGCGAATCAGCGCTCAGCGCATAACGATTCCTGTCAGCGTCAATCAACAGGTCCATGGGTACACCCTGCGCAAAGGCATCGCGGCGGGCGTTTTTAGCGGCGGACACGATCTGTCTGACCGCATCGCGGTATTCCATGGTCGCAGAGAGTGTCCGTATGGAGGGCCCGCCGAGAGAGAAGAGCAGGCTCGCGATCGCCAGAACAACGATCAGTTCCAGCAGGGTAAATCCTCTAGCGTCGGAGGAGATCATGGCGATTAGTTGGAGACGTCGCCGTCTTCTCCCGCACCACCCTGACGCCCGTCGGCACCGAGCGAGACAATCTCGATACCGCCGCCCGAAACCCGGTATTCATAAGCGTTGCCCCATGGATCCTCTGGCACGTCCTTCTTTTTCAGGTAGGGTCCGTTCCAGCCCTTTGCGCCAGAGGGCTCACGCACAAGCGCCTCAAGCCCATCGGTCTCACGAGGAAACCGCCCGACATCGAGCTTGTACAGCTCCAAAGCCTGCTCAAAGTCACGAATCTGAATGGCCGCCGATTTCGACTTCGCGCCACCGAGCTGGTTCAGCACCTGCGGGCCTACCAGGGCCGCCAACATGCCCAAAATCGCCAGGACCACCAGCAGTTCTACCAGTGTAAAGCCACTGTGGCGCGCCACTCGTCTCTTGCTCTGAAACATAGTCCTGTGTCCTCTTTTTCCGGGTTTCAGTAGCCGTTAAACCACTAGTGTGTTGACGGATAGAATACCCATCAAGATACCCATAATGATGATGGCAATAATACCGCCCATCCCAAGAATCAGTGCGGGTTCGAGCAGCGTTAGCGCTCGCTTGACTTCATCCTCGACCTCAGCCTCAGAAACCTGAGCTAGCTCAATCAACATCGTATCCAGGCTGCCTGACTCCTCACCCACCCGCACCATTTGCAACGCGACAGGCGAGAACACCCGAGAATCCAGCGCCTGAGACAACCGCCCACCGCGCTTAATGGTTTGGGGTAACTCAGCGAGAGAGGCGCGAATCAGGCTGTTTCCCACAGTTCCTACCGCGATATCAGCTGCCCGCAGCATGGCCACACCATTGTGAAGCAATGTGCCCATGGTGCGAGCAAACCGAGCGACCTCATACTTGAGCATGATGGAGCCAATCAGGGGAAACGTGAGGCTTTTGAGGTCCAGCCACTCCCTGCCCTGCGGCGTCGCCGCCCAACGTCGCAGCCAGACAAACAGACCGGCCGACGCGACCAGTAACAGCCAGCCCCAGGCCGAGACCAGATCACCCAAGGAGACGATCAGCTGGGTCAATAAGGGCAGCGACTCACCCATATCGTCAAACAAGGCCTCAAACTCTGGTACGACATAAGCCAGCATGATGAAAACCGATAACGCCGCTACTGAAGCCAAGATCGCGGGGTATATCAACGCCGATACGACCGAGCCGCGGACCGTTTTTGAGCGCTCCAAATAAGCCGCAAGCTCCGCCAACACATCAGCCAAATGTCCGCTCGCTTCTCCCGATCGCACCATGTTGACATAGAAGTGGTTGAATACATCGCGTCGTTTCTCGAGCCCGGCACTTAATGCCTTTCCCCCCTTGAGAGCGTCGAGCAGCTCCTCAAGCAGACTTTTCTGCACACCTTCAGCAGCGGATTCAATCTGGACTTTCATCGCTCGATCAAGCGGTAGACCCGCCTTCAATAAGACGGCCATTTCCGCGGTAAATCGCAGCACATCTTCGCGATCAAATCGTTTTTTATTGGTTTTGACTCGGGCGCCAGATGAAACCTTACCGAGCAGCGCTTTGGCAGTCTCAACGTCGGGCAGTGGCAGGCTATCTCGCTCTTCAGGTTGACTGAGGTGAGGAGCCCCCGATGTAAGATTGACTGACAATGGCGTCAGCTTCTGAGCGCGGAGTTGACGCTGAGCACTCGCCATGTCCTTCGCAGTGAGAACACCCTGATCAATCGCGCCAGACTGCGCGAGCGCCTTGTAACGAAAAGCAGGCATCCGTCAGCGCTCCGTGCGCTTATCAGGCCGCATAGAGGCCATCTCCCGGCTCCTCCTTCTGATCCTGAGTCACCCGCAGAACCTCATCCAGCGAGCTGAGACCCAATGCCACTTTGTGCAGGCCATCCTCGTAAAGCGTTCGCATTCCCCGGGCCCTGGCGTGCTCCCGGAGTTGAGGGGCGTCAGCGCCATCCAGCACCGCGCGCTGGGCTGAGGGGTCCAGAACAAACAACTCATGAATCGCCATTCGACCGCGATAGCCGGTTTGCTTGCAATGCTCACAACCCGCCGCCTCGTAAACGGTCTGGTTGCCCGCGGACATAAAAGGTTCGAGTCCAGTACTTTTTAGCACGTCAGCAGGCAGTTCCGAGGGTGTCTTACACTCACTACACAATTTGCGCACCAGGCGCTGCGCCAGCACGCCGTTTACCGCAGCGGCAATCAAAAAACGCTCTACCCCCATATCTTCAAGCCGGGTAATGGCTCCTGCCGCCGTATTGGTGTGCAGTGTGGATAGCACAAGGTGCCCTGTGAGGGCAGATTGCACCGCGATTTGCGCCGTTTCTGTATCCCGCATCTCACCGATCATAATAATGTCGGGGTCCTGCCGCAGGATAGATCGGAGCGCCAGGGCAAAGGTGAGGCCAATTTGACTATGAACGGGGATCTGGTTGATACCGTGTAATTGATACTCGACGGGGTCCTCGACCGTGATGACTTTCAGCGAGTCAGAATCCATATTTGACAGCGACGCATAGAGAGTGGTCGTCTTGCCAGAGCCAGTGGGGCCAGTCAGCAAGAGAATACCGTGGGGGCGCTTCAACAAATCCGTGTAGTGCTCAAACGTATCGTCACTGAAGCCCATGTCGGCCAGATCAAGGCGAATACTCTGGCGATCAAGCACCCTCATCACAATGCCCTCGCCATGCACGGTGGGCAGCGTCGAGACCCGGAGGTCCAGCTCGTGGCCCTTGACACGCATCATAATGCGGCCGTCCTGCGGAAGACGGCGTTCAGCGATATTGAGGTTAGCCAGCAATTTGATGCGCGACACAATGGCAGCGGAAAGATTCGCATCAGCAATCTGACTCGCCTCCTGAAGCACGCCATCAATCCGATACCTTAGCCTCAGGCCGTCGTCAAAGTGCTCGAGATGCACGTCGGACGCCTCTATGTCCAGGGAGCGTTGGATGATCTGATTAACGCGCTGAATCACAGGCGCCTCGCTGGCGAGGTCCTTCAAATGTTCAACAAACTCGTCGTCGTTGACGTCGAATGCGCCGAGGCTATCGACCTCATCCTCTTCATCTCCCCGAACATAAAGCTCAAGGGCCGCTTCTATATCCGCTGCCATTCCGAGCTGTAGCTCTATCTTCTTGCCAGTGGCCAGATGCAGGGCTTTCCTGACGAAGTCATCCTGAGGTTTCAGCGCAGCGAGCGTGATGCTGCTCTCTGTCAGAGCCAGTGGCACTACGGTGTTATTGAGCAGGAAGTGCTCAGGCAAACCTTCGATAATGACAGGCTCCTCGGGATATCCGCCCTTTTCCGCGATCGGGATATCCAGCTCTTCGCCGAGGTATTTGACCACGTTTGACTCTGCGACGAGACCCAAACGCACGAGAGCCTCACCCAGCATGCAACCCATCTCTCGCTTGGCGAGCCGCGCCCGCTCGAGATCACGATCGCTCAGGAGGCCCGCGGCGACCAGCCGCTCCCCCATAGGCGTAGCGTCCACGTTCTGTGAATTGAGGTCCTGCGTCACCATAACTATCCTGAAGGCCTTGTTCTAGGCGGCTTTGGATTGACGGACTCAGCTTGGAGCTTATTCCTTAAGCATCCGTCGAACGATTTACATTTTAACATCGCATCGCTCGGCGCACGGACCGGTGACGGGTAGTTTTCACATCTGCTCTGAGAGGCTATTGGTCTTTGTTGGGTTGAATTCACTGCTACCCAATCATTAAGCTTCGCCTCACTCCGCCTGTGACGGCAGTGAGTACCAGAACACTCTCTTCTCAATACGGCCCTGATCGACATGCAACTGCGCAATGTGCTTCTTCACTACCACATTTTCAAAAACGCCGGCACGACATTTGAACGTGTGCTGGATGAGAACTATGGCGATGGACACATCACATTTGACGGCCCGTTCTCCTTCTCGGTGATTGATCAAGACCAGCTCAGCACGATTATTCAGAGGCACCCCAACGCAATAGCCTGTTCTTCCCATCAGATTCATCTGCCGCCGCCGTCGGCAACACAATTTAGACCGATTCCCGTTGTTTTCATTCGCCACCCGTTGCTGCGGATACGATCGGTGTTCCTGTTCGGCAAGCGAGGTGCGGAAAAAGTGCTCGAGACGGTGACACGCTCTGACCCCTTGGCAGGACTTGAAGACTGGATAACCCAAAAACTCTCGGAAAATCTTTTGCAAATCTCCAACCTGCAGACGAGCATGCTAAGTCGCTGCTATAAGCTGCCGCCAAAACTAGAGGGGCGGGAGGGGCGTGCAAATCTTGACTTGCAGCTTGCGATCAATCATCTGAGCGTGGTGCCTTGCTTGGGCCGAGTAGAGCACTTCGATATCGATGTATCCAGTTTCACTGAAACGCTTTCTAGGTACGGCATACCCTTCGTCTACACAAAACGAAAGGCTGAAAACGTCAGCTCACCAGATCATCAAAGTACCCTTGAGGAACAACTTCGTTCGATGGAGCGGAGTCTCTCACCTGAAACGTGGCAAAAGCTACATTGGCTGAATCACCAAGACCTTGCGCTTTACGAGATTGCGCACGAGATGGTGGAAAAGCGATTAGCCAACGGTTTCGAGATCCCTCTCGTCTAGCCAAGGCGCCAAGGCATTCCGCAACGCTTCCTCAGCGACCTCAGGAGTAAAGCGACCCGCTAGCGATGCGCCCCCTTTCTCTGACAATGCCTGCCATAGCCCGTGGTTGTCACAGACTTCGGCAATGGAATCTGCAAAGCCCTGAGGCGTCTCCGCAACCATGACCTCTCGCTCATGAGTCAAACCCATCCCCTCAAACGCATCAGGGGACCCCACAACAGGGAGCCCGTAACTCAACGCTTGATTGACCTTGCCTTTAACCCCAGCACCGTACCTAAGCGGGGCAATCGCTAGCTTGCAAGACTCATAATAAGGAGTCAGGTCCTCCACAAATCCCAACATCTTGAGTCCTTTGGACTCTCCGAGTCTTTTCAGACTATCGGGCATGCGGCTACCGATAATATAGGTCTCCAAATCGGGACAGAGCTCAGTCAGCAGCGGCCAGATTTCTGTCGCGTAATATTCCACCGCGTCGATATTGGGGGGGTGCTGAAAGCCACCCACAAACATCACACCGCTGCGGTCATCGAAGCCGCGCCTATCATGCGCGACCTCGTGGATGTTGCTGATTATCGCGACCTTCGCGTCGGGCGCCTCGTTGGCCAGCTCCGCGACTTCGACCTCGCTAACGACAATTGTCAGATCAGATTTACTGATCACCTCACACTCCTCGCGGTGAGCCAGCTCGGCCATCTTCAGCGTGGCCGACGCCTGATCTATATCATGCTGACGCCGCAACCTTAGATAGTGCAAATCAATAGTGTCGAACCAGATCTGAGTGCCGGGATGGTGTTCCCTCAGCAAATCAACGTGTTGAATCGCGATGTAATGTCGGCACAGCGTGACCACGTCATAGAGTCCACCATGATCGCGCAAATACTCACCCATGGATTTGACGTGAGGCGCATGCAACACCTCAATGCCCTCGTCGCGCAGTTGCTGGCCGTAGGGTTCATCCGCCAGCAGGTTGTCAGCCGCGAAGGTCACCTTACACCCCAGCTTCAAAAGCAGTCTGAGTAACCTCAACGTGCGCAATGAACCAGAATCCTGATCCGGGGTAATCACGCAGGCCTCAAGCCATAATATGCGCACCCGCGCCCCGCGATGGGCCTCTCGCAAGGGTCGCTCACCATTTGGCGCATGAGAATCGAGCGCCTGGCGCCACTTTTGTGCGAAGGTCACTTGGTTACGAGCCTGATAGGCCTTGGCGCCCTCTGAAACGTCAGTGCCGTGGCTGACACCTTCAAAGTGCACTACCTCGGCGGCCGGCTGATAAAGGACGCGTTTGCCCTGAAGTCTGATGGCAAAACAAAGATCCGTATCCTCGTAGTAGCAGGGCGCGAAGCGCGCGTCGAATCCGCCCACGGAATCCCAGAGGGCCTTGTCAACCATTAGGGCGGCCGCGGAGCAATAATCCGCATCGCGCACATAGTTGAACCTGGGCGCATCCGCATTCTCGTCGCGCCCCCAGTTCCAACCCGACCCGTCCTGCCAGATGATGCCCCCAGCCTCCTGCAGGCGCCCATTCGGATAGAGGAGCTTTGCACCGACCGCGCCAACACCCTCAAATCGCTCAAACGTCTGCCAGAGCGCATCAACCGCTCCCTCCAGCACCAATGTGTCGTTGTTGAGAAGCAGCACGCGATCACCCGCGCTCTTTGATACCGCCGCGTTACAGTTACGCAGAAAGCCCTGATTTTCCTCTGCACGCAATACGGTCAAGCCAGTCAACTCAAACTGCACAGGATCAAATGGCGTTGCAAAAGCATCGTCGGCCACCAGAACCTCATAGGGCACGGATGGCGGGAACGATGCGATGGACTGTAGGCATCGGGCCGTCACTTCATGTTGGCCATAACAGGGAATCACAATCGTTAACGCGGGCTGAGCGCAGGTCTCAAGGACAACCGGTAGCGGCAGAAGATCAGGCACGATCGATGCCTGCAAGTCGGGTGTCCGTCGCTCCATTGCCTGGCGGTGTTGTAAGCGCTTTAGGCGCCGTCCTGCGGCGACGCTCAACCCTCTCCAACCGCCCATGGCAAAATGGTATCGGCAGAACAGCAAACCCCTTCTGATGAAGCGCACGACTTTAAGAACTGCCCGAAGACAGAGCTTGATACGGTGCAGCACCCACCTCACGGGAGCCATCATGCGCCACAGTGTGCTGCCCTCGAGCTCAAGAGCACGGGCCCGCCAAACCTCCAACTCGGCGACCTGCCCCTGCAAAGCCGCAATTTCGGACTTGAGATGGATCTCCTCACGCTGGCTAGCGTCTTTAAATTCATGAATGACTGACTCAAGACGAGCCACTTCCTCAGCCCTGACTTCAAGGTGTGCTGTCTGCTGCGCCACAGTGTGGACAGCGTGTTTAACCTGCCTGCGCAGCTCCGCCTGGTGCTCCTCAGTACGCTGCCCCAGCGCTACGTCCAGAAGTTCCTCGATGGGCGGCGCGGATTTATCTCTGGGGGCATCGGCCTTATCCATCTCACTCAACGTGACTGTGAGACTGTCCAGATCCGCCTCGATAGCCTGTGATAGAGGCGCAAGATAATGCGCGAGATACTCATCCTCAGGCGTCTCACCTTTCTGTGTTTCGCCTTTTAATGAGATCACGGTGTCGTAGGCGGGTTGTTGCGCCATAATGACATCAAGCGTGCCCTGCGCGTTTGCGTCCGAAGGTAATAAATGCGCTCTCTCGATATTTTCGAGGCGCTCTTCGAAGGCACCCAATGACCGCGCGACAATGGGAAGCCCCGTCGCCAAACACGCGGACAAGGTGTAACTAAACGTCTCTGGAATTTGGGGCAGGAACAAAAAACAGTCTGGCCGCTCTCTCAAGAGCAGTTGGGGTAGCTCTGCGCGGGAATATGCCCCGGTAACAGCGGCTCGACACCCTTTGTAGAGCGGCCGTGTCGTAAAACCGATGACCACAAAGTCGACAGGCAGCTCGCGTGATTCCGCCTGCCTGATCACCGCCTCCACCAAATCGATGCCCTTGATCGGCGTCAGTCCGCCGACGATTGCCACTTTGAGTCGGCTGCGGGTTTGCTCGGCATATCCCGCAGGCACCCCGTAGTGGGGTTCGGGGTGGGCCAACACCTGTGGCGAAACGGTAGGAAAGTATTCGCCGATGACCCGTGCGACATAACGGGTGGGACAAATCACCCGCTCCGCCTTTGTAAAATGTGAGGAGAACAGGCTGCGCCAGGCACTGATGTCCAGCCCTAAATGATTGGGCCGTCCTGCTATGCAGCGATTGCAGTCCTTTTCTGCCGGTCTACCGCAATAACGACCGGAAGGCTCCTGAAAATGAAACTGGGGGCAAACCGAAACAAAATCATGAACGGTGACGTCGTAGGGGAGCCCCAGGTCATCGGGCAGTGATAACACCCAATCAGAAACACCGGCATAGTGATGAAAATGTATCCGTTGGATTTGGGCTGCAGCGAGAAAACGAGGGATGAGTTCCCGGGCCACATCAGCATTGATCAGCTTACGAAACGCACCTTTATCTCCGATGCGCTCCAACCGATAGCCGTCCTCACCCCAGGGTCTGAGCACCAAATGGAGCGAACTGTCTTTTGCATTGCAGGCCGTTGCCAGATCTCTGACGTGCTGCTCAACACCGCCACCCATGTTGTGAGTGACATGCAATATCCTTGGCGCATCAGTCAGGCCAAGCAGCTGCACATCACAGCGTATGCGGGCGTCCAACGCGGAGTCTTCTCTGATCCAATCTTGCACAAGGTCAGGGAAGTGGGGGTAGCGATCATCGATAATCTGCTGGGCCTTGACTTTCAGCTGTTCTGATTCGTAGCCGAATGACGTGCCGCCCGCGTGGTAAACAAACACATCACAGGCTAACAGGTGGCGCCAGCCATTGGCGGCGGTAGCCATGCAGAACTCCACCTCCTCACCGTAGCCTCGCCCGAAGCGCTCGTCGAATCCGCCGACTTCTTGCCACGCAGCGCGGGAGACCCACATGCAAAATCCAACGGCCGTCGGCAGGGGCACCGACTCGCTCGCATTGGCGATAGACATGGCCTCGTCGATTTGAGCAACACGAATATCCTCAGGCGCTTCTCGTCTCACGCCCCCTCTTGGGTAGCTGGCAATCGTGGCATTGTTAGAGAACGGCGTGATGCTGGCGATATCGCCGGCAGTGGCTCCATGCGCGACCAGCCGGTCTAACCAATTGCCGTGAACTTCGGTATCCGCGTTGAGTAAAACGAAGTCGTTGTCAGGCCGCAGGTCAGCTGCGCGATTACAGCTTTTGACGAAGCCCAGGTTTTCATCATTTTCCAGTAGCGTGATGCGAGATTCGCGCTCGAGACCCTTCAAAAATCGATCAATAGCAGGCTCTGGGGAGCAATCGTTGATAACAATCACCTCGCCCTGCGAATCGCTACTCGAAGAGAGCACCGATTCGAGACACGCCCTGACCTCGGCGAGGCCTGAGTATACGGGGATAATAATGTCCACCACTCGCGTCGAGGCGGCAGACGACTCTGATTTGCTCAAATTGCTCAACGTTGAGCCATCCATCCGCTAGAGAGACTCAACTGGTCAGTCAAAGATCACCATCCTTGAAACCCCTCGAGAAAATCACGCGGGGAAGGCGTAATCCGAAAACATGTCGCGCAATGCGGTTTTCTGGATTTTGCCCGTGGCAGTGTGGGGCATATCTTCGATGAACTGCACATCGTCAGGAATCCACCACTTGGCGATCTTGCCGTCGAGATAGGTTTTCAATTCATCCGGCGAGGGCTCCTCACCGGGTGCTTTGACCACGATCAGTAAAGGCCGCTCACCCCATTTTTCGTGGATGCGACCAATGACCGCCGCCTCCGCTACCTTGGGATGTCCAGTGGCGACGTTTTCGACCTCAATCGAGGAAATCCATTCACCGCCCGATTTGATGACATCCTTCGTGCGATCCGTAATCGATACAAAGCCGTCCGGAGTGACCGTGGCCACGTCGCCGGTCTCGAACCAGCCCTCCTCGGCGTGGGCATCCGAACCATCGAGCTTGAAATAGCTTGAGCAGATCCAGGGGCCTCGCACCTTCAGCGCACCAAATGCCTCGCCATCCCAGGGGAGCTCGTTGTTATCGTCATCGGTAATTTTAATTTCCACACCCCAAATGGGCGTACCCACATTGGTGCGCATCTCGGCAAACTGCTCGGGGCTGTAAAGCTCGCGATGACCACCCGCGTGGTTAGTGGTGCCCAGCGGGCTCATCTCGGTCATACCCCAGGCATGCCGCGTATCCACACCGTAGGTATCAAATTCTTCCATCACCGACAGCGGGCAAGCTGAGCCCCCTACCACCACGCGGGTCAGCGTTTCGACACGCTCGCCAGACTCACGCAGGTGCGCCAGCAGGTTGAGCCAGACCGTAGGCACGCCGGCGGACATGGTCACACCCTCTTCGTTGATGAGCGCCGCTAGTGTCGGGCCATCGCCCATCTTGTTGCCGGGCATCACCATCTTGGCGCCAGCCACCGGGCAGGCGTAGGGATTACCCCAGGCATTGACGTGGAACATCGGCACAATCGGCAGCATTACGTCGCCACTGGAGATGTTCATGGCATCGGGAATCAAAGTGGCGTAGGTGTGTAACACCGTGGAGCGGTGGCTGTAGAGCACGCCTTTAGGGTTGCCCGTGGTGCCCGAGGTGTAGCAGAGCGAGCAGGCCGCCTGCTCGTCGAGTTCGGGCCATTCAAAATCAGCGCGCTGCGCCACCATGATTTCTTCGTAGCAAAGCACATCCGCGCGACCGGTCTCCGGCATGTGCTCGAGGGTGGTCATGATGACCCAGCCCTCAACACCGGTGCACTCGCCGGCGATCCCCTCGATCAAGGGCCAGAAGTCGGGGTCAAGAAAGACGTAGCGATCTTCAGCGTGATTGATGATGTAGACGATTTGTTCTGGGAATAGCCGCGGGTTAATGGTGTGACAGACGAAGCCCGAGCACGCAGAACCGTAGTAGGTCTCCATGTGACGGTAGTCGTTCCACGCCAACGTGGCGACGCGGTCACCCGACTTCAAGTCCCAGGCCTGCATGGCGTTGGCCAACCGCCGCGCCCGGGCAAAACAGTCGCGGTAGGTGTAGCGGTGGCGAGGATTGTCCCGCGTGATCGAGACGATCTCCTTGTGTCCATGCACCCGCTCGGCGTGTCGCACGATCGATGTGATCGTCAGCGGAACATCCATCATCAAACCATTCATGGCCGTTTATTCTCCTTCGTCTTCGAGCGGGGAATGTACCGACTTGCGGTAGGGGTCAGCAACCCGGAATCGCGTCAGCTATCAAGCAACCAGCGCCCAGTGGTCTACGCCCTCAACAGTCGATTTCAGGGTTCGCCCTTCGCCTTCGAGCTTGATCAAATGCGCCAGCAGAGACAGCTTGGCCCACTCGTGCATAGCCGGGTCCACATCGTCATAAACGGTAGTGACCAAGCCGTCCAGTGACTGAGGCGCGCTGCCAAGCGCCGAGGCGACCTTAGCTTCGCGCATCAAACGATGGCGCACCAGCTTTTCTACCTCGCCACGACAATCCGGAATCAATTCACCGTGACCCGGCGCAACCACCTTGACGTCGTAGTCGAGCAGTCGCCTCAGCGAGACAATGTAATCGGCCATATTGCCGCCCGGGGGCACAATCACTACGGTGGACCCGTTCATGATGTGGTCACCGGCAAATACCATGCCCTCTTCCTCGAGCAGAAAGCAGACATGGTTATCGACATGACCCGGCGTGCGAATCGCGCGGAGCGTCCACCCTTCGCCAGTGATGCAATCGTCATCCTCGATCTGCGCCGCCGGCTGAAAGGTCAGGTCCTGATGTCGGTCGTCTGCCGTCACCCGACCAATCAGCGTGGCGCCGGTCGCCTCCGCTAAGCGCGCGGCCGCCGGCGAGTGGTCCGGGTGCGTGTGGGTGCAAGCAATAAATTTCAGACGATCGCCCACGCAATCGAGAATAGCCTCAATGTGTGACGGTGCAGCGGGCCCGGGGTCCACGACCACCAAATCGGTTTCACCGACAATGTAGGTATTGGTACCAGGACCGGTCATGGGCCCGGGATTCGGCGCCACGATGCGTCGCACCCCAGCCGACAGTGAACGAACTTCTCCGTGGGGCTGCATCTCACTCCACCAGCTGGGGGATCGCGATTTCCGGATTCACGTCGGCGTCGTAGTCCACGCCGTCCACACTAAAGCCGAAGAGCTGCAGGAACTCCTGACGGTAGCCGTCAAAATCCGCAAGCGTTTTGAGATTGTCGGTGTCGATCTGCTCCCAGATACCCGCGACTTCTGCCTGCACTGCTGGGTCGAGTTCCAACTGGTCAACCCGCAGTCGGCCGGCCTCATCCACCTCGCCATCGCCGTAAAGTCGCTCCCGAAACAGCCGGTCAATCTGCTCGATACAGCCTTCGTGAACGCCGCGCGCCTTCATCACCTTGAACAGAATTGCCAAATAAATGGGCATCGCGGGTATCGCGGCTGACGCCTGAGTCACGACCGCCTTCAATACCGATACGCGGGCGTCACCACCCCGTGACGCCAACTGTTCGCGAATCCCCTCCACGCGATGATCGAGATCTTTTTTGGCCGCGCCGATGGTGCCGTGCCAATAGATATCCCAGGTGATCTTCTCTCCGATATAGGTGTAGGCAGTCGTCTTGGCGCCCTCGGCCAACACGCCTGCCTCAGCCAGCGCGGTGATCCACATCTCCCAGTCCTCACCACCCATGACCGCCACGGTGTGGTCGATCTCTTCCTGGGTCGCAGGCTCGAGATGAAAATCCTGAATCGCTTCTTTGTCGGTGTTCACACCCTTCTGGGTCGTGGCCTGACCAATCGGTTTCAGTGTCGACGTGAACACTTCGCCGGTTTTGGGATGCGTGCGCCGCGGCGCGGCCAAGCTGTAGACCACCAGATCCACCTGCCCGAGATCTGCCTTGATGAGGTCGATCACGCGTGTCTTCATCTCATCCGAGAAGGCATCACCGTTCAGGCTCTTAGCGTACAGGCCCGCCTCCTCTGCGAGCTGGTGGAAGCCCGCCGAGTTGTACCAGCCGGCGGTGCCAGGCTTGCGATCCGTTCCAGGTTTCTCGAAAAAGACGCCGATCGTCGATGCGCCAGAACCAAAGGCCGCGGTAATCCGCGACGCCAGCCCGTAACCGGTAGACGCGCCCAACACCAGCACCCGCTTGGGGCCGTCAGCGATGTCACCCTTGCTGCGGACGTGCTCTGCCTGACGCCGCACGTTTTCAAAACACCCAGTAGGGTGGGTGGTCGTGCATAAAAAGCCGCGGACTTTGGGCTGAATCACCATGGCAGGGGCTCCAGAAAAACGAGCGCAAAGTCTAGCATGCAGGGGGGAATTCGTAGCACACTCGGCGGCGCGCGCAGAGCGAATGATCTGCGCTGTCCGCGTCATAACATTGAGCTAGATCAGAGAATCTGGCGCCGTGAAAATTGCCTTGGGAGACAATAATGCAAATCGAAACCGCCATCCTCGCACCCGCCGCAGTCCTTGCCGGCTGGACCATGATTGTTTTTCTCTGGCTGCTGGCCAGACGGCTACCCGCCTTTGCCGCCGCCGGGGTCAAATTAGGGGAGATGCCAGCCGGTGCGCGCGGTGGCGATGGCGAGGCGCAGATGCCCGCCAAGGCCAACTGGATCTCACACAACTATTCACACCTGATGGAGCAGCCCACGGTCTTTTATCCCGTCGTGATCATGCTCGCGTTAATGGGCGATAACTCCGTTCTCAGCGTGAATCTCGCCTGGGGCTATGCCGGCATTCGGGTGCTGCACAGTCTGTGGCAAGCCAATGTGAATACGATTCCGGTGCGCTTTGCGCTGTTTGCCCTAGCGAGTCTATGCCTGATTACCCTCGCGGCAAGGGCCGTGATGCAAGCGCTGTAAGGATCGCGGGGCGCGCCCCGCGCCCCTCTCTCGCTCAAGGGATCCAACTATCCAGATCCTCGGGCGTATCGATATCGGCCACGTAATGGAGATTGTCAGTCTGCCACTCCAGTAGCCACTCTGGGCGCTGGTGACGCCATGCGCCGCTGCCAAAATCACCCTCGCCTCGCGCTATTTTCAAAGCGATCCGCCTGCTGAATAGCACGGGGTTCCCGGGGCGTGCGCCGACCATGGGCCCGACAAACTCAATCGCCGCGTCGGCGTGTTTATAAGCACCAATGAGAGATATCAGGTCTTGTCGCGTCAGCGCCGGCATATCGACGGGTAGCACCATCACGGCATCGACTTCCTGCGAGAGGCTTGCCACGCCGAGTCGCAGAGAATCCGACTGGGAGTGACCACCCATCGGCTGCGTCACCTCAACGAGACAACCATCGTTAAACAACGAATCCGCTTGCGCCAAAAGCGGCGAGATTTCCGACTGATAGTGACCTGTCACTGCGACCACCTCATCGACACCGGCGTTGCTCAAGATGCGAAGACCGCGAAGAATCAGCGGCTCTCCCTCAATCTCAATCGCCCCCTTTGCGCGGCCGCCCAGCCGCGCGCCCTCTCCTGCCGCAAGCAGCACCGCACCAATCCGCAGTCGCCCGGTCTCGCAGTCGCCGGGCTCGCAGCAAGCTTCCTCAGTCACAATCGCTCCTCGATCATCTCAAGGCCACCAGACTGACCACACCCTGTGTGGTAAACACATTGCTTGAATCTGTCCCAAGGCGCGCACATAAACATAACGCTGACTCACAACAAGCTCACATCACCATGCGTTTCACGTCACCCAGCAAACTGGTGAGCTCGGTCAGGAAGCGGCCACCGTCGCCGCCGTTAACAACGCGATGATCATAGGACAGCGCGAGCGGCAGTAGCGTTTGCGGTCTAAACACCTCGCCATCCCAGACCGGCTGCACGGCTGCCCGACCCACGCCAAGGATCGCCACCTCGGGCGCATTGATAATGGGTGTGAAGCCCCGTCCACCAATGGCGCCGAGGCTACTCACGGTGAATACGCCACCCTGCATGTCATCGGGTCTGAGCTGTTTATCTCGCGCGCGCTCCGCCAACGCCACGGTTTCGGCTGCCAGTTCCCAGATCGACTTTTTATCGACATCGCGAAGCACCGGCACCATGAGGCCCGCCGGCGTATCGACCGCCATGCCGATGTGGCAGTAGTGCTTCATCACCAGCGTTTCACCTCCATCGGCTAGCGAAGACTTCAATTTGGGATGTTCACGCAGCGCGACCGCACAAGCTTTCAGGATGAAGGGCAAGGGCGTGAGTCGCACGCCCCGATCTGCCGCCTCGCTTTTTAGCTCTTTTCGGAAGCGCTCCATATCGCTGATATCCGCATCGTCAAACTGCGTCACATGCGGGATATTCAGCCAGGAACGCACCATGTTGTTGGCGGTGACCTTGTCGATCCGGCTGCGGCTCGTTTTCTCAATCGCACCAAAACGCGCATAGTCCTGCTCGGGAATCACCGGCAAGCCCGCCCCACTTGACGACGGTTCGGCGGCGAGGGCCTGGGCCACGTGCTGCTGCAGGTCTTCCTTGAGGATCCTCCCCCGGGCGCCCGTGCCCTTTACCTGCAAGAGCGTTACACCGAATTCACGGGCGAGCTTTCGCACCGCGGGGCCGGCATAAACGGTGTCGAGATCTGACGACGCAGCGGATCTTTCTGCGCCGCGCGACGGAGACCGCGCGGCTACCGTCTGAGTCTCCAGACCGGAGGCATCCTCATCGGAGACAGCAGCCGCGGAAGCCACTGCAGTAGCTTGCGCGTTCTGTTCACCCAGCTTGCCCGGGGCCTGTGACTCTGGTTGAGCGCCATTCGTGCCGCCATCGGGTTGAGTGGAGGGCGTGGAGGCGCCATCGATCGCTAGTCTGGCAATCACCGCGCCCTCCTTCACCGTGGTACCGGTTTCCATCAACCACTCAGTCACGGTCCCGGCGGCTGGGGCTGGGACTTCCATCGACGCCTTATCGGATTCGAGCAGTACCAGCGAATCGCCCTCTTCAACCTGACCACCAACAGGAACCAGCAGCTCGACCAAATCTGCGCCCTCATCACTCCCGAGATCGGGAATCACGACGTCGATCACCTTGGCGCCATCTTCAATGCCGCTCGCTGCAGCAGATTCCGAGGCCGATGTGGCAGAGGCAGCGCCATCCGCCATTTCCGATACGCTCGCGGCTTGCGCTGAGGCATCCAGGTCATCTTGGGGAGCCGGCGCAACGGCTCCCTGCTCTGCATTGGCTGGTGCTGCGTCAGCACCCTCCGCACCGGACGTTGGGGCCAACGCCAAAATCACGTCACCCTCTGATACCGAGTCACCGACGGCTACGCGTAATTCGCTGACGACCCCCGCGATGGGCGCGGGAATTTCCATGGAGGCCTTATCGGATTCGACCACCACCAAGCTCTGCTCTACGTCGATGGCGTCACCGGGCGACACCAGCACTTCGACCACCTCGGCACCCTCTGCGCCACCGATGTCCGGGACTTTGATCAGTTCATCTGCCATGTCCGATCTCCTGTCCTGCGCTCAGAGACGCATCGGGTTGGGTTTGTCGGCGTTGATCTCCAGCTCGGAGATCGCCCGCTCGACGATGCTGAGATCCAGCTCGCCCTGATCCACCAGTGCGGTCAGTGCGGCCAGCACGATGTGTTCTCGACTCACCTCGAAGTGCTGCCGCAATTGCCGACGGGTATCACTTCGACCAAAACCGTCCGTGCCCAGCACTGTGAAGCGGCCAGGGACAAATTCGCGGAGCTGTTCCGTGTGGGCTTTCTGGTAGTCGGTCGCGGCAATGAATGGCCCGCTGCTCTCAGAGAGCTGCGCGGTAAGGTAAGGAACCCGGGGTGCCTCAGTCGGGTGAAGTCGATTCCAGCGCACGGCATCGTTACCGTCACGGGCCAGTTCGTTCACGCTCGTGAGGCTCCAGATATTTGCAGCGATACCGAAATCTCGCTCGAGCAGGTCAGCAGCCGCCTCCACCTCTCGAAGAATCGCACCCGCACCCAGTAACTGGACAGAGGACCCCGGTGCGGCACTGGAGCGCAACCGATACACGCCGCGCACAATGCCCTCTTCGACGCCTTCGGGCATGTCGGGGTGCACATAGTTTTCGTTCATCGTCGTGATGTAATAGAAGCAGTTCTCGCCCTCCTCAAACATCCGACGCATGCCGTCCTGAATAATGACCGCCAGCTCATAGGAATACGCAGGGTCGTAGCTGATGCAATTGGGTATCGTCGTAGCGATCAGATGGCTGTGGCCGTCCTGATGCTGAAGACCCTCGCCATTCAGCGTGGTGCGCCCTGCGGTGGCGCCGATCAAAAACCCGCGGGCCTGGCTGTCTCCTGCTGCCCAAGCAAGATCGCCAATGCGCTGAAAGCCGAACATCGAATAAAAGATGTAAAACGGCACCATGGGAAAATCAGAGACGCTGTAGGAGGTCGCGGCAGCCAGCCACGCGGAGAACGCGCCTGCCTCGTTAATGCCCTCCTCGAGAATCTGCCCGGTCTCGGCTTCTTTGTAATAGAGGATGCCGCCTGAATCGTGGGGGGTGTAACGCTGTCCCACCGAGGAGTAAATCCCCATCTGCCGGAACATGCCTTCCATACCAAAGGTGCGCGCCTCATCCGGGACTATCGGGACCACGCGCTCGCCGAGTGTTTTGTCTTTCAATAGCGTCGACAGGATACGCACGAAGGCCATCGTGGTGCTGATCTGGCGCTTGCCCGAAGTCTTCAACTGCCCGGAGAACGCGCTTCGGGGCGGCGCCGGCAGCGCATATGATGTTGTCCGCCGGGCGGGAATGTGGCCACCCAATTCAGCCCGCCGCTCGCGCATGTAACGCATCTCCGGGCTATCCTCGGGAGGTCGATAAAAAGGCACCTGCTTGAGATCTTTGTCGCTGATCGGCACACCAAAGCGATCGCGAAATGCCTGCAGGCTCTTCATATCCAGCTTCTTCAGCGAGTGGGTTTCGTTACTCGCCTCGCCCGCCTCGCTGGTGCCGTAGCCTTTTACGGTCATCGCCAGAATGACCGTGGGGCGCTCCACCTCCTCACAGGCGGCCGCGTAAGCGGCGTACACCTTATAAGGGTCATGCCCACCCCGATTGAGGTACATGATGTCTTCGTCGCTCAGATCCTTCACCAGCTCCAGCGTCTCGGGATACTTCCCGAAGAAGTGCTCCCGGGTGTAGGCACCCCCATTGAACTTGCAATTCTGTAACTCACCGTCACAGACGTCGTCCATGATTTTCTGCAGCAGGCCAGTCTGATCCCGCTCAATCAGGGGATCCCACTTGCGGCCCCACACCACCTTGATGACGTGCCAGCCCGCACCGCGAAAAACTCCCTCCAACTCCTGAATGATCTTGCCGTTACCCCGAACCGGCCCGTCGAGGCGCTGCAGGTTGCAGTTGATCACGAAGTGCAGATTGCCCAGGCGTTCGCGACCGGCCAGCGCAATCGCACCGAGCGATTCCGGCTCGTCACACTCGCCGTCTCCCAGAAAACACCAAATTTTCCGGTCGCGATGATCGACCAAGCCACGCTTACTTTGATACTTCATGACGTGGGCCTGATAAATCGCCTGAATCGGCCCAAGGCCCATGGATACGGTGGGGAACTGCCAGTAATCAGGCATCAACCACGGGTGCGGGTAAGACGATAGGCCCCCGCCGCCCACCTCGCGACGAAAGTTCTCCAACTGCTCTTCACTGATCACGCCCTCAAGGAATGAGCGCGCGTACATACCTGGCGCACTGTGACCCTGGTAATAGACGAGGTCCCCCGGGTGCCCGTTTGCAGTGCCACGAAAGAAGTGATTCATCCCAACGTCATACAGCGTTGCACTCGACGAGAAGCTCGAGATGTGCCCACCCAAACCATCTTCGTTATCGTTGGCACGCATCACCATGGCCATTGCATTCCACCGCACCAGCGAACGAATGCGCCGCTCCATGAACAGATCGCCAGGCATCGTGCGCTCGTCTTCTGGGGAAATGGTGTTGCGGAAGGGAGTCGTGATGGCGCTGGGCAATGGCACCCGGGAGGATTGCGCGTGCTCGGACAGATGCCTCAGTAACTGACCTGTCGCGGCAGGCCCGTTGAATCGCAAAACGGAGTCGAGTGAATCCGTCCACTCATCAACTTCGATGGCGTCCAATTTTTCCATGGTACTCACCCCCACATGCCTAATTTTTTGATGGCTAGAAAACGCTATGCCGCACTCGTTGATCCTTAACCGGCACCATGGTCGTAACTCAACCACAGTCGCACGCCATCATCACCCGCTTCCCCACCAAGGGCCTCAAGCACGACCCAGCGGGCTACGAGCAGGGTAGAAGCACCGTAATCCCTTATCAGTTCTTTATTAGAACTGTATAAGCCACAACCACAAGAAAGAAATTAGCAATTTCCGGCACAAAACGTAATACAGTTCCGTATTGGAATGGTATAAAACGCGACGAATCGGTATTTTTGGCGGGTTTAGCGCTGCAACCGC
>JAHEJH010000008.1 GCA_024638905.1 Luminiphilus sp. | reverse complement strand
TGCAGCATTGGGTTGACCCTGATCGCTGCGAAAAAGCGCTCAGCGGTGGGCAGATGATCCGTCCCCCAGCGGAGATCTTCCGGGGTCGGCGGGTAGTGCTCCATGGCCGCAACAGACCACGACTCCACTGCCGCAAGCGTTCGCGCGATGCCCTCCTGCTCGGCGATCAGGAACGCGTCTAGCGGCTCGGCCGCCACGGTCTGGTAAGTGAGCTCCGGCTGACTCCTGAGCAAGGGCCAGACGAGGCTCGCGTGGTCGGACCACGACCAGGCAGGCGGCACTAACGTGATGAATAGCAAAGCGGCGGCCATCGCCTGATTCAGGGTGGTGCGCACAAATCGAATGAGCATCCAGTTCATGGGAACAGGCTGACACGGTTGCCGTGGCCGATTCAAGCTCCGGATGTCAGCCGTTGGTGATCCAGAGCGTTTGGTAGGGAGCCAGGGTCCACTCGGGTAATCCTTCCTCAACGGACGCCCCGGAAATGAGCTCCCGCCAACGATGATTCACGACGAGATTCAGGCGGCTCAGCGGCAGCACCTGCTCTTCATGGGTGAGGTTGTGCACACAGAACAGGCTCTGGTGCCTATCGAGTGATTGTCGCCAGAATCCGAACAGCGCATCACCCAAGTGCAGAGTAAATTGGGTCGCGTTGGGGTGGAATGCGGGCTGCGCCTTGCGCAGGGCAATGAGGTGCTTCAACGCCTCAAAGACGGCGTGATGGTCCGACGCGTTGCAATCCAGCGAGTTCGACAACGCGCCCAGCTCCCACTGATGCCGGTTGATGGATCGGTTGTGGCTGGTGTGCGCCAGACGCT
Organism: Luminiphilus sp.; assembly: GCA_024638905.1. Taxonomy (GTDB): domain Bacteria; phylum Pseudomonadota; class Gammaproteobacteria; order Pseudomonadales; family Halieaceae; genus Luminiphilus. The sequence goes on along the minus strand of JAHEJH010000008.1, from coordinate 22,710 downwards.
CGAGGTCATTACGGGTACCCAGCAGGGAGTGGATATAAAAAGCGGGCACGCCCTCGAGCCCCAGCATGATGGCGTGCGCACACAGGAAGCGCTCGAGCCCCCACTCGTCCTTGCCCTGGGTGGTGCCCTGGAGCGCGTCTCGCAGCGCAATGTTGATCTCATAGGGTTTGGCTTCACTGCCGGCGGCCTGCCGCCACGAAACACGACCCCCGAACTGCTCCATGGTGGCCAAAAGCTCATCGACCTCGGCCTGCTCCAGCAGGCCCTCCACCGGGCGCAGCCCGATGCCATCATGCGAAGCAATGAAATTGAAATAGAGGGTGCCGTCCTGTGCCGGCGGCATGCTCATCATCCAGGTCGACAGGTAGCGGCTGGTGCCGGTGACCAGCGCGTGCACCAACAGCGGTGGCAGGGAGAAGTTGTAAATGCCGTGCGCCTCATTGGCGTTGCCAAAGTAGGACAGGTTCTCGCGATTGGGAACGTTGGTCTCGGTGATGACGATGGCGTCGGGCTGAGCGCACTCGATGACCAGGCGAAACAGTCTGATCAGTTCATGCGTCTGGGGCAGATTCATGCAGGTGGTACCGCTCTCCTTCCAAAGAAACGCCACGGCATCGAGCCTGAACACCCGCACGCCGGCATCGAGTAACTCGCGAATGATGCTGACGAACTCCACGACCACCGCCGGGTTCGCGAAATTGAAATCCACCTGATCGGGACTGAAGGTGCACCACACGGCCCGCTCGCCCTGCTCTGTGGCCACAACGTTCAGGAGCGGCGAGGTCCGGGGCCTGACTACATGACTGGTATCGAAGGTCTCATCCGGGGCGAAGAAGTAATCATCGCCCGGAGACTCACCCTTGCGAAAGTTCTCAAACCAGGCCGACCGACTCGAGCAGTGGTTGAGCACGAGGTCCGCCATCAGCCGATAGTCGACACCCAACCGGGTGATGTCCGACCAGGTGCCGAGCGCCTCATTGACACTCGAGTAATCGAGCACCGCAAAGCCATCATCTGATGTCCAGGGGTGGAAGGGCAGCACGTGCACCCAGCTCACCAATGCGCCCAGCCGCTGTGTCAAGAAGCCATGCAGGGTCTTGAGCGGCGGCTCCTCTCCGTTGAGTAGCGAGTCACCATAGGTGATCACCGCCACATCGGCCTCATCCCACAAATTGCGGTGTGCGGGTGGCGGCGCTTGCCCGGCATTCAGCTGCGCGGCCTCGAGTAATCGATCAACCCAGCCGTTCAGCGCACCCTCTGAGAAGACATCGCCGTAAACAGCGGCCAGGTGCTCGCGCAGCCGCTGGGATAACGTATTGATCATCCCCGGGCGACTTTCGGCAACGCACGCGCGGCAGAGAATTCCTCGTGATCGGCTTCTACCGCGGCGATCAATTCGTCAAATATATCGGGCATGGCACTGAACACCCGGTTCCACGTAGGAATAAAGGGCGCCTCTGAGGAGCGCTCCAAAAACTGCACGCCTGCCTCAAGAATATTCTCGGCGAACAGCTCGACCGACTCTTCTTCCCTGTGAATGTCAAAACTCAGGCCATTCATGATCGCGTCGTTGCGGTAGGTTTCGATCAAATCGAGGGCCATTCGATAGTAGGTGGCTTTTAATGTCCTGAAAGTTTCTTGATTGAACACCGTGCCTTGAATCGCCAGCTTGCGATAAAGCGATCGCGCAATATCGAGTGACATGCGCGACAGACCGGCGTTTTGATCATCCAACGACAGATCCTGATGCTTGTGGTCGTAGTTGTCGGCGATGTCGACCTGGCAGATCTGCTTGTTGCTGTTACTGCGGTAGACCTCCGAGACCACGCCGATCTCCAGGCCCCAGTCGGTAGGAATTCTCAGATCACCGAGCAGACGCTTTCGAAACGCAAACTCGCCCGCGAGGATGTAGCGGTAGCTGTCCAGATAATTGAGGTACGGCGACTCGCCGACGATGCGCTTCAGCGCTCTAATCATCGGCGTGACCAACAGCCTGCACACCCTGCCATTGATTTTATTTTCGGAGACCCGCGGGTAGTAGCCCTTGCAGAACTCGTAACCAAACAGGGGATGCGCGACCGGATAGATCAACCGCGCCAGCAAACTGCGGTCGTAGGTCAGGATGTCACAGTCGTGCAACGCGATCGCTTCCGCCCGACCCGTGGCCAATGCGTAGCCCATGCAGTACCAGACGTTGCGCCCCTTGCCGAGCTCCTGCGGCGCGAGCCCCGCCTCCTGCAGCCGCGCATCAATGGCTTTCAGCCGCGGCCCGTCGTTCCACAGTACGCGATGGTGCTGTGGCAGATCGGCAAAGAAACTCAGTGCGTGCTGATATTCATCCTGGGTCGCCCGATCGAGCCCGATCACAATCTGGGACAGATAGGGCACCGATTTCAGCTCCTGGATAATGGCGGGCAGCGCCGGCGTGTCGATCTCGGAATACAGTGAGGGCAAAATCAAACCCAATGACCTGCGCTCACTGAACTGCAAAAGGTCCTGCTCGAGGTCAGCGGTTGATCGCTCCCCCAAGTTATGCAGCGTTGTGATCGTGCCGTTTTGATAAAAGTCGGTCACGGTCTTCCTCCTCTTCCACTCGCTCAATGAGCGCTTCCATGCCTTCGGCCCAGCCAGCCGGACCCGCGATATCACTGATCAACAAGCCGCCCCTTCGGCGCACCGTCGGCGGCTCGTTCACGGGTGATCGCACCAATAACGCAAGGTCAGTGACTTCAAGCATCTCGACATCATTCTCGGCATCCCCCGCAGACAGACTGCGAGCCCTCTCCAAGTCGGGGCGCTCTCTCCGGATCTTGTGATGCAGCCAACTGACTGCCTCTGCCTTACCACCCGAAGCCAGCACGTGAACAAACCGCCCCCCCTCGACACAACGCATATCCAGCGCTTCGACTTGAGCAGCGAACGCCTTGCGGTCGGCCGGCGTACCCAACCAAACGAGGGTCTCGCTGTGCTGGCGCCGCTTTGCCCGCGCGGCACTCTCAAGATCCAAACCGGTCACCGCGGCGACCTGCTTGTCGGACAGATCACTTAGCGACTGGTAACGGTTGCCCCACTCGATGTTCAGAATCGCGAGTTGCCGCCGGATCATGCCGCGAGATAGGCCAAAGCGATGGCACCACGCATGAGCGTCACTGTCTGACCCCTCGGGCCGCTCTAGACCCCAACCCAATGGCACCCAGATCGCCGCCCCGTTTTCAATGATCATGGGCCCGTCGATGCCCATGGTCTGCATCAGGTTCACCGTCTCTGCGCGCGTTTTGCTCGTGCAGGGAATAATTGGGATGCCGCGATCCTTCAGTGCTTTGATGGTTTCCAGCGCCTCGTCGAAAGCGTAGGTGTGATGATCAAGCAAAGTGCCATCGAGGTCGGTGTAGATCACTGCGCTGCTCATGCCGCGACCTCCGTCAACCACATGCGCTCGACCGAACGATCAATCGCCAGTTCCCAAACAAAGTCAGCCTGGTCAGGGAGCGTCTTCAACGCATGCTCGGTTAACCGCTGGTAATGCAGGACGAAGTCCGTCACCTCCGAGCGACTCATGGTGGGGTCGGGCTTGTCGGGGTGATCCCTCTGGAATTGCTTGGACAGACGCTGCTCCTGTTGCCAACGCCACTCAAATACCGCATCAAAGCTAGGCGCTTGCAGTAACAGGAGCGCATCCAGCTCACCAAACACCTCCGCGTATCCGTTAGCGAGCTGCCGATTGACTTCACGGCGCCAAATCAGTGACGGATCCTGCTCAGCCTCCATTGGACTAATCGGCACCTCCAGCTCGCTCTCACTCTGAGGCGAGAGGCCAACGCACCACCCTTCAAGGAAAATCAGCTGCACAGGCGCACTCACTTGGCGCCGATGCACCAATTCGGTGCGATCATCGAGGGCTTTGTCGAATGCCGGCAGGGGCACCGCGCCCCCGGGCCCTGATTGGCGCAGTGCGGAAATCGCCTCATTCAAGAGTGCCAGATCATGGGTGCCCGGCACCCCTCGGGTGGCAAACAGCGGATGAATCGATTCCCCCAAGGCAGCTCTCGCGGCTTTGGTGAGGTAAAAATCATCCAGAGAGAGCACCACCGTGGAGACACCATGGACCTCGCGCATCACCCTGGCCATGAGTGCCACCAACGTACTTTTGCCAGAGCCCTGACAGCCGCTAAACCCAACTAGTGTCGGGGTTTCAGCGGTTTTCGCGCGTTGCGCCAGACTCCGGGTAACGCCGGCATGCCACCTCATAAAATTGAAGGCGACGCTATCTGGTAACGACGCCTCTTGAAGAAATCTCGCCAGCACTGTTTGCAGTGCCACACGGGTGTTTTGTTCATCATCCATAATGTTTTCCGTCCACTTTGTTAAACCAGTGTTCCTATTGTCACGTTATCCGTCCTGATAACGCGCCCCCTTTTTTACGCGCTAAGTGCACCTCAGCCCGCAGGGACGCGGCGGATTTGTCTCGCCGCATCGCGCCCCAAGCGTTAACAATGCAAGCACCGTGCCTATTTTGACCAAAAACGAGCAAATGACCGTAATTCGTTAGACTGAAGTGGACAAAACGCCAACAATCGCGCCTCGAGTGCGGTGTGGCAGAGGTCAGGAACCATGCAAAGCGCTCTTTCTGTGTACATGGGCAGTGAGGCCGCCAAAACCATCGGCGAGCGGGGTTGGCAGTCAGCCCCCTTTAGCACCCTGATTGGCGCGTCGGGCGGCCCCAAGTGGCTCATCCTCTCAGAGCTGGACAAGGTGCTGGGTCAAGCGCTTTTGCTGGGGCGAAGCGAACCGATGACGTTGTTGGGGTCTTCGATCGGCACATGGCGCCACGCCTGTCTGAGCCTCAATGATCCCGGCGCAGCGATTTCACGACTACAACAAGCCTACCTGTATCAGGAATATAGCTGTGCGAGACCTTCGCCCATTGAGGTAAGCGAGGTCGCAGAGCGGATGCTGCGGGAAGCGCTTGGGCCGGAGGGTGCGCACCAGGTAGCGGCGCACCCAACCCTGCACAATGCGATCGTCACCGCACGAGCCAAGGGCGTTGCGCGAGCAGAAAGCGGTTGGAAACTGGGTACGGGCATGTTCACTGCAACCCTCGCCAACGCTGTGAGTCGCAGGGGACTAGGGTTGTTGTTTGATCGGGTCGCCTTTTGTCATGACGAGCTGAGTTCACTGCCGTTTGCCGATGGGTTCAACACCCAGCTCACAAACATCAACGAACTGAATTTAATCCCGGCGCTCAAGGCAAGCGGCGCCATTCCCTTTTTGATGCAGTGCGAACCCACCATCCCCGGCGCCTCTGGCGGGCCTTTTTGGGACGGCGGCATCATTGATTACCACTTTACGCTCAAGGCCAGCCAGACACCGGGTTTGGTGTTTTACCCGCACTTTCGCGACCGGCTGACACCGGGCTGGTTCGACAAGATGCTCCGCTGGCGAACCCCCCAGCGATCGGTGATCGACCAGCTGGTGTTGATGTGTCCGAGCGAGGCGTTTCTCGCGCAACTGCCACACGGCAAGATTCCCGACCGTAGCGACTTTCGCGTGATGGCACCCGCAGAGCGGGTCGCGTATTGGGAGATCTGTGTTCGCGAGAGCGAACGACTGGCGGAGGCTTTTCACAACCTGATCAGCGGAGACGACCCCCTTCGGGGCGTGACCGTGCTCTGACGTCGGTCGCCTAGGTCGAGCTGATCAACTCACTGATCGCCGCGCTCAGCTCGCGGTGACGAGACTCCTGCAGGAAGTGGCCCCCGCGCGGAAAGATCTGATGGGGCAGCCCTGTCGTGCCGGGCACACGCCCGATAAAGCTCCTCTCCGCTCCCCTCGTCACCGGGTCGTCCTCGGTAAACAGGCAGAGAAACGGCTTGTTGAATTGCAGAAAAAACTCCCAGGCCTTTTTTTGCGCCTCAAGCGAAGGGTCGGTGGGTAACGTCGGCACCTGACTGGGCATGGCGCGCGGGCCCATCTTGTAAGAGGCATCGGGGAATGGCGCCTCATAGGCGCGACCTAATGGCGTGATGGGACGCAGGGCAGTTCCCAGATACTGATTCAGCAGCACGCGCGGCGCGACCTTCCAGGTTGCAGGCCGATTGATCATCATCTCCATCAGGAAGCCGGCAGGCATGTCTGCCGTGTTCCAGCAGAATTTTTGCCAGTGAGCGAAACCCATAGGGAAGGCGTCGGGCTCATCAACCACACCCCCCAGACGCGATAAGGCGAAGGCCATATCGCGGAAACTCAGCCGCTGCCCGTCCTGCCGGAACGCCATGACTTTGTCGACAATCTCTTGCCCCAGGTCGACGTTCAAAGGCAACGCAGTATTACCCACCACGACACGGGCAAAACGATCGGAGTGGTCAGCCACCATCCGCAGGCCAATCAGGCCACCCCAGTCCTGACCAAAAAAAGTGATGTCGCCGAAATCGTTGCCCTCGAGCCAGCGGCCCATCCAATCGACCTGCCGCTGGTAGCTGTAATCTTCGCGCGCCGCGGGCTTGTCTGATTTGCCGTAGCCCGGCAGGTCCGGAGCGATCACCCGCAATCCCGACGCAGTCAATAACGGCACCATCTTGCGATATAGATAGCTCCAGCTCGGCTGGCCGTGCAGACACAGAACGATCGGCGCGGCGCGGTCGCCCTCATCAATGTGATGGATCCTGATGCTGCTGCCATCACCCGAGTCAATCTCGGTGTAATGCGGCTCAAAGGGATAGTCCGGCAAATTTTGAAACTGGCTATCGGGTGTTCGAAGAATTTCCATTGTGTCGAGCCGCCTGAGGTCATCGCTTAAGTTATGACATAAATTATGCCACTATGTCGGGGGGATCGCATCCCAGCTCTCTGCTTTTGAATAGAGCGCTGAGAAACCTCAGGCTGGCCGGGCCATCAAGCGCTTGGACAAATAGCATCACAGTGAAAAGACCGAACAGGAGCCACCCATGGAAGTGCACAACGCCGTCACGCCCACCGCGGAGCAAATCGAGGGGTTCCTTGCACCGGACGCCGCGGGGCCGATCTTCATGGTGAATTTACTTAAATTCAAAGAACGTGCCGAGTACGAGGATGGCCGGGAGACGCCGCTATCGGGGCGAGAGGCTTACGCGCTCTACGCCGCTGAAGTCGCCAAGGTCATTACTCAGGTAGGTGGAAAACTGATTTTTGGGGCCAACGTGGAGCGGCTGATGCTCGGGGAAGTAGAAGAGCTGTGGGATCAGGTAGCGATCGCCATGTACCCCACCCGCGCAGCCATGTTTGAGATGATTCAACTCCCCGAGTACGCCGAGATCAGTGTGCACCGTACCGCGGGGCTGGCAGGGCAGCTCAATATTGAAACGGTGGCGCCTGCGGCAGAATAGATAGGCATGGAGACGGCTGCGAGCGGCGCGCAGCCTGCTGACGAAGTCGCTAGAGGTGAATTTTTAAGTGCCAGTCTCCGAATCAGAGCGGCAGTCGCGGTGCGCTACGCCGCACCGCTCTCGAACGTTTGATCGAACTCAATCAGAAATCATCGCTGTCCAGTGACGTGCGTTGATGCGTAATTCGACCTTCTGTCACGACAAATTCATCCCGACCCGATGCCACCCGACCTTCGGCGCCTCTTATCTCCCAAGCGACCCCGGCAACATGGTGATCAGTGGCCTCAACCTCGCCGAATAACACCTCGCGATCTTTTAATCGCTCCGGAACAGTCTCGAAATAATCGGCGATCTCAAACCAGCCGGTATGGTCCGCGTTGGGCCGAGCCAGCACAGCGTCGAATGCATAATCCGACGCCATCGCGATGGGATCGCGCGTGCCCACTGCGCTAAGATGCTGTGAGACAACCTCCTCGGCAGATCGGGTAGCAAGCGACTGCAGCACCGGTGTGACGCGGGCTCGCCATTCACCGAGATCAACATAATCCCTGACCTCACGGACCGTGTCCGTGGCGGGGTCGATCGTGAACACGCCGTTACAGTGAACGGCGTGCTCCTCACCACGCAACCAAAACCGGTCAATTCGCTCATACCAACCAACGTGGCCATCGACTGATGAAGAGATGACGTCCCAGCGCACCCGATCCGACCAACACAGAATACTGGCCAGCAGCACCATCACGGCTGATCGGCCCTCACTAGCCGGGTGCGGCACGTTTTGCCAGATCGCGTTGGGGTGGAGCGCCGCGTTAACAGCGCGCAGGTCGCGGGACTCGATGGCCACTAGCAAGCGATCGATCGCCTGGCGGGTTCGCAGGTCTTCACTCATAGAGGGATCATAGTCACGCAGGCCGGCTGACGGAATCAGGTTCGCTCTCTAACGCCTAAAATTTTTCCCCTGATGCCAGACAAGGGGTTACCCTTGCCGTCCCTTTTTATTTCAACCGCAGGAGCTTCTCCACTCATGTCCCTCTCAGAAAAGCCTTTCGATATCGTTGTTTTTGGCGCTTCGGGTTATACCGGTCGTCTGGTTGCTGAATATCTCGCAGCCGAATACGCCGGGTCAGACTTAAAGTGGGCGATGGCGGGCAGGTCGCTGGATAAGCTCGCCGCTGTCCGCGCCGAGATGGGCATTAGCGACGCCGTCGAGCTCCTCGCTGTGGATGTGGACAACCCCGACTCGGTGACACAAATGGTCGAGGCCTGCCGGGTCGTCATTACCACCGTCGGGCCCTATCAGCTCTACGGCGATGAACTGGTCAAGCAATGTGCCGAGCGCGGCACCGACTATGTGGACCTGACGGGAGAGCCAAGCTGGATGCATGAGACGATTGCGCAATACAGCAGCGCGGCCAAAGCATCGGGCGCGCGGATCGTTCACAGTTGCGGATTCGACTCCATCCCGTTTGACCTGGGTGTGTATCGGCTGCAGCAACACGCTATCGCCAAAACGGGCCAGCCGATCGCGACGGTCAAAGGCCGGGTCCGCGCCATGAATGGCACCTTCTCGGGCGGCACCATCGCGTCCATGCGCGCAACCATGGCGTCAGCCAAGGCCAACCCCGCCATCATTCAGGTCCTGACCAACCCGTTTGCCCTAACGGAGGGGTTCACAGGGCCCGAACAACCCGCTGGCATGGCGCCTCAGTACGACGACGAACTTCAGAGCTGGAGCGCACCGTTTATCATGGCGCCAATCAATACCAAGAATATTCACCGTTCCAATTTTCTGCTGGGACATCAGTACGGTGAGGATTTCCGCTACGACGAAATGCTCCTCACCGGCGACGGTGATCAAGGCAAAGCCGCGGCTGACTACGTTGCCAAAGACGACTCGGTCGCCAAAAGTGATCTTCAGCCTGGCGAGGGTCCCACCAAGGAGGAGCGCGAGAACGGCAATTACGACGCGATCTTTGCGGGCGAGAGCAGTGACGGCGAACTGATGATCAGCAGCGTGCAGGGAGACCGGGACCCCGGCTACGGCTCAACGTCGAAAATGCTTGCCGAGGCGGCGATGTGTTTGCTGGTCAACCCGGATCTGGCTTCTGGAGGGCTATGGACGCCCGCAGCCGCGATGGGTGACGCACTGATGGCGCGACTACAGGATCATGCGGGCCTGACCTTCCAGATCGAAAAGGGCTAACCGCTGCACCGCCACACGCTGTGCGCCCGGAGCGTTTTCATCCATGTCACCTGATCAACTGACAGCGCTGCTGAATGCCGAGTTAGGAGAATCCCTCGCCGGGAAAGTACCCGGCGAGCAGGTGACGCAGTTAGAGCGGCTGTCGGGCGGCGCCAACAACGAGACCTGGCGGCTGATGTGGGGCAGCACGTCACTGATCCTGCGACGACGGCCATTCTCGGCCGACTCTATTGATCAGCTCGAGGGCAACATTCTCGGACTGTCTTTGGTGGACGAAGCGGCGGTCATTCAACTGGCGACATCAACATCGGTGCCGGTACCCGAAATCCACGCGGTCTTTGACGCCACACACCCCATTGGCGAGGCCTTTCTCATGGGTTTCATCGCGGGCGAGAGCATTCCCCAGAAATGGTTGGTTGACGATACTTATGAGGTGGCTAGGAGCCGGCTGGCTTTTCAGTGTGGCGAGGCGCTCGGGCGCATTCACAGCATTGACTGCTCAAAACTTCCGCCCAATATTGGTCCCACTACATTAGAAAAACGCTTTGCCGCAGCGCAGAAACGGCTGCACGCGTTTGGCGACATCTCTCCAGTGATGCAGTTCGGTCTCAACTGGCTCATTGACCATGCGCCAAGCGAGGCATCCTGTGTGCTCCTGCACGGCGACTTCCGCACGGGCAATCTGCTGGTCGATGAGCAGGGACTGGCGGGCGTACTCGACTGGGAACTGACCCATCAAGGCCCGGCGGCAGAGGATCTGGGATACCTCTGCGCAAACGTCTGGCGATTCGGGCAGCTACATCAACCCGTAGGTGGCTTTGGTGAATACGATGATTTGATCGCCGGCTACGGGTCTACGGCGGGGTGGGCGCCTGATCTGGCCACCATCCGCTACTGGGAAATATTCGCGGCGCTCAGCTGGGGTCTGGTATGCCAGACCATGGGCGCGCTCTGGCATAGCGGCAATGGGGACGTAGAGCGCGCTGCAGTGGCGCGCCGGCGCTCGGAAGCAGAACTCGATATCCTGCTATTAATTGAAGAATGGGAACGCGCATGAGTCAGGACGAGGCGCAGACAACTGCCTCTGACGTCACCACCTCAGAGCTGCTGGGGGCGGTCAAAGGCTTCCTGATGGACAGCGCGCTACCCGCGCTATCCGGCCGCGATCAATTTAACGCCCGCGTAGCCGCCAATGTGCTGGGGATTATCGATCGGGAGCAACAACTCGGTCCCGAGCTTGCGGCGCTGGACGCCGCCGCCGCGCAGCAATGGCTCCCGGGTGACCCAGGCCCAGGCACCGCACCGCAGCGACTGTCCCGCGCGCTCGCAGCGAGAGAAATTAATGCCGACAGTCACTTCTTTGAGTATTTGAAGCAGCGGCAGCTCCTGGTCGCCGCGATCAATAACCCCCGCTATGCCAGTCGCAAAGTCGCCGAGGAAAAGTGGCGGAGTGAGTCTTGAACACACCTAACGCCTTGTCGCTGATAACCCGCGGCAGACCCCTTCTTATTGCTTGCCCTTACCGCGAGGCCAGACGTGACGCTGTCGCAGCAACCCGATCATTGAGGCACTTATGAGCCAGCCTTTTTTATTCGATATCCCCCAGTCCATCGAAGATTATCTCGTTGTGCTCGATGACTTCATCGAGCGCGAGATCAAGCCTCTCGAAGCACAGGACGACAACATCCGCTTCTTTGACCACCGCCGCGAACATGCACGCACGGATTGGGATCGAGAGGGCCTGCCCCGCGAAGACTGGGAGGCGCTGCTCAAGGAAATGCGCCGGCGCGCGGATGCGGCGGGGCACTTTCGCTATGCGTTACCCGAGGAATTTGGTGGGCAAAATGGCAGCAATCTGGCCATGGCGCGCATCCGGGAGTACCTCGCCAGCAAGGGTCTCGGGCTGCATAACGATCTGCAGAACGAAACCTCGATCGTCGGCAATTTGATGACGCCCATGATGCTGCGCGACTTTGGCACCGCTGATCAGCAGTCGCGCTGGATGGAGCCACTACTGCAAGGTGACCTGGGTTGGTGCTTTGGCCTGACCGAGGCGGCGCATGGCTCCGACGCCACCTGGATGGAAACGCGTGCCGAACGCACTACACGTGACGGGGTTGATGGCTGGTTGATTTCCGGCGAAAAAATGTGGACTACGGGCCTGCATAAGGCCAGCCATGTGTTGGTGTTTGCGCGACACTCTGGCGAGGATGGCAGTCCCAAGGGGATCGGCTGTTTCGTGACCTCCACGCAAGCGGCAGGCTTTGAGATCGGGGAGTACCTGTGGACCTTCAACATGCCAACGGACCACCCACACTGCACCCTGAAAGAAGTGTTCGTGCCCGATAGCGACGTGTTGGGCGATGTCGATCAGGGCCTGCGTGTCGCCATGCACTTTGTGCACGAGAGTCGTATTCGCCAAGCCGCCTCGTCTTTGGGTGCCGCCCAGTATTGTCTCAATGAGACCTTTGCCTATACCAAAGAAAGAGCGCCCTTTGGTAAGCCACTCTCAACCAATCAGGGCATACAGTTCCCGCTGGTGGAGCTCCAGACCGAGGCAGAAATGCTCCGGCTATTGATCTACAAAACCGCGGCGCAGATGGACCAGATGGACAAAGTCGACGTGGCCAAGAGGCTCACCGATAAAGTGTCGATGTGTAACTACCGCGCCAACCGGCTTGTGTGTGATGCCGCTGATACCGCGATGCAATTTCACGGCGGCCTCGGCTATTCGCGGCACAAACCGTTCGAGCACATCTACCGGCACCACCGTCGGTATCGCATCACCGAGGGTGCTGAGGAAATCCAGCTGCGCAAAATCGCAGGGGTGCTTTACGGCTTCGTGTCTTGACGAGAGACCGTTCACTCAACGCCAACACACTGGCTGGCGCTGCTTTACCTCAGAGCGAGCCCGTTCAGGGTGATGTCAGACCGGCCAACTCCCGCCGCAAAGCACCCAGTAACATGTTCTCGTAATAACCCGACACCTGATCCGCGGCGGCGTCGAGAAATCCCGCCATCAGATCCCTATCCAGCACCACGACACAGTCCGACCAGCGGCCACCTACCGCATTATCAACGTAGGCCAGTCGCGCTGACTTGAGTCCCGCCGCGGCAGCGCGCCGCATCCAGGGCGCCGCCTCGCAGGCTCGCGATTCCCGGGACAACATCAGTCCGTATACAAACATCGCCTGAGTGTGGCCGGCGGCCGCGGACTGGGCGAGGTAAACCATGCCCTCCTCGTAGGAGGTGCCGTGTCTATCGGCGTGATAGACAATCGCTCTGCCCAGCTGGTATTGCAGCCTCGGGTTTTTAGGGTCCGTCGCGAGGTCACCCCGACAAGCCGCCATGGCACGTTCGGTATCCACTTTGGAGGATGACACACCGGGCCCAACGCGGTCCGGGTCAGAGGGATGGCCTACTTCCCAGTCGCAGGCAGTGATGGCTTGCGCGGTGGCGACTGCCGGCAGACCCACTCCGATAAAAGCCAAAAAACCCGCGGCCAGAAATACGTGGAGGAGTCGACACCGGCTATCCAACAGGCTAGACACCCGAGTCTTCGGCAATTCGGATGACCGGCGGCGCGGCCAGCATCTCGACCAGGCGATCCAGCACCCCGGTCTCGGTGCGCCAATTCAGGTAGCGCTGATAGTGCTCAGCGCTGTCCCAGTACTCGATAAACACTACGCCCTCGCCATCGCCCTCGATGTACACCTTGAGATCCTGACAGCCATCAAAGCTACGTGTATCCGGCAAAATCTCCGTCAGAAAATCGAGGATGGGCTGACAGCCCCCGTCCCCGGGTTTGAGATCGACCCATACCATGGTCATGGCGTTTCCTCCTGTTAAGTCTCTGTCTGTGCAGTATCCGAGAATAATTGTACCGGCGCCGGCTCGCCGGTCTGAATAAGCAAGGCGCGCTTGCGCAAAAACCGCGTGAGTCCGGCGGGCCCCATGCGCGACCCGCCCATGCCGGAAAACCGAAAGCTGTTTTTTTCCACGTCGTTGACGATACCGGTTAGCGAGGCATCGTTGATACTGATGGCGCCGACCTGAAGACACTCTGCGACGCCCTTTGCGGCGTCAGCGTCGGCAGAGAACACCGCCGCAGAAAGTCCAAAAGCTGAATCGTTAGCAAGCGAGACGGCCTCTTCCACGTCGCCGTAAATGACGACAGGAATCACAGGACCAAACGTCTCGTCCTGCATGATCAGCATGTCGTGGTTCACGTCGGTAAGGAGCGTCGGGGGATACCAGATGCCACCGGCATGAACAGGCTTGCCGCCCAGTAAACAGTTCGCGCCCTTCGCCAGCGCGTCGTCGACCTGCGCCTGTATGGTCTCCACCTGTCGCTCAAAAATCAGCGGCGCGATATCACCAGCACCATCTTCGGTACAGGTTAAAGACAGCACCTTGAGCTGCGCTAGAAGCTCTTCGGTAAAAGGCTCGGCAATACTTTCATGGCAGTAGATACGCTCGAGCGACTGACAGGCCTGACCCGTCATACCGATGGCACTGCGAATAATGGCGCGGGCGGCGAGGGATATATCGGCGTCGGGTAGGACAATGGCGGGGTCCTTGCCGCCCAGCTCGAGAAACGCCGGAATAAAGCAGGCTGCTGCCTGCTGGCTGACCTGCCGGCCGGTTTTCACACTACCGGTAAAACAGACGGCATCCACCTGCTCAATCATCGCCTTGCCGGTTTCAGGGCCGCCCGTGACAATGCGCAGGACCGCAGCCAATTCTGGTACGGCGTCGAGTGCGCGCTGCAAGGGCCCAATGAATCGTGGCGTGACCTCCGAAGGCTTGAGCAAAACGGAGCAGCCCGCTGACAGCGCCGCGAGGCTGTCGATCATGGCGAGCAGCAGCGGCACATTCCAGGGACTGATCACCGCGACCACCTGATAAGGAATCAGCCGGTGCTGATAGTGGACAGCGGGGACCTGTCCCGACTGGCCGGCGCCCGCCAGCTCCTCAAGGATAGGCCCCGCGCGCTCGGCCCACATACGAATCAGCTCGACGGATTTAATCGCCTCAAACTGAGCGAAGGTAGATCGACCCGTATCGATCGAGAGCGCCTGCCCCAGCGGGCCCACCTCGGCCATCACCGCGTCTGCAAACCGGTTTAAGCAGGCCGCGCGGCCTGATGCACCCATTGCGACCCACTGTGCCTGCTCTGCGCGCAAGGCGGTGGTAATGGATGCGATGTCCTCAGGTGAGGTAATGGGAATCTCGTGATCCCACCCCCCGGTTCGCGGATTGCGCACCGGCAACATCGGCGCCGTCATGTCAGCTGGCTTCCTGCAGTGGCACGTCACCGAAATGTTTGGGTAACCCCGCCGCCGCGGTAAAACCGAACCACTCTTCCTCTGGCAACAGCTTGGCTACGTCCTGCCGCACACTCAGCAACGCCTCTAGATCGATCCCCGTGGTGTAGCCCATCGACTCCAGCATGAACACCAGATCTTCGGTCACAATGTTACCGCTGGCTCCAGGCGCAAACGGGCAACCGCCCAAGCCACCGAGGGAACTGTCCAGCGTGGTAATGCCCAGCTCGACGGCGCGCAATGCATTGGCCAGACCCTGGCCCCGGGTGTTGTGCAGGTGCACACCGGTGAGGTGGGGCTCGCCGCAGCGTTGCCAAATACCCGTGACCAGACGCTCCAGCTGAGCCGGGTTACCCATGCCGGTGGTATCAGACAAACCCACTTCGGCGACACCCAGTCCGAGTACACGCTCTGCCATATCAATGACGAAGGATTCTTCTACGGCGCCTTCAATCGTGCAGCCAAACGCCGTCGACAGGCCCACCTCGAAGTCGGGGCGGTCTGCTTCCGGCACCTGATCGACCAGCGCTTGACAGGCCGCGATCTCCTCCAGCATCTGCGCGTGATCACGCCGCACATTTTTGACGCTGTGGGTCTCGCTCAGAGACAGGGGAATCGAAATTTTGTGGGCGCCGGCCTCCACCGCTGCCTCACAGCCGCGCAGGTTGGGCACCAGCACCGCAATCACCAAATCTTTGTGACGGAGCGCGCCTTTGACCACGGCCGCCGTATCGGCCATCTGCGGCAACAGCTTTGGAGAGACAAAGGAGCCGACTTCGATCTCTCTGACACCCGCGCCATACTCTGCTTCGATCCAGGCGAGCTTTCCCTCCGTCGAGAGGATTGTCTCAACGCTCTGCAGGCCATCGCGGGGTCCGACCTCGCTAATCGTAATCTGTGTCATCACGCTTCCCTTATTGACGGGTGTCGAGTATTGACGGGTGTCGAGGTGGCTCACTCGCCGACTCGCACCACCACCTTGCCATGATTACGCCCGCGCATCAGCTCGCAGAAGGCGTCGGGGGCGGCAGCGAGTCCGTCGTGCATTTCTTCATTAGCGACCAGTTCACCAGCCTCGGCGAGGGGCACAAATTCTTCCTCAAAGGCCGCGCGCTGCGACTCGTAGTCATACACCACCAGCCCGGTGACCGTCGCACGCTTGGTAATCCATAAACCGGGGTGTGGACCCGTCGTCTTGTGGTCGCCGTTGTAGTCCTTGATCAGGCCACACAACACCACGCGACCACCGATCGACAGCTGCTGTGCCACCGTAGTCAACGTGGGGTCGCCCACCAGATCAAAATAAACCGAAACGCCATCCGGCGCAGTCCTCGTCAGCGCCTCTGCAAGGTCCTCGTCGATGCGGTCAATGCAGTGGTCGTAGCCCAACGCTTCAGTGGCGATGCGCCGCTTCTCGCTGCCGCTAGTAATCGCAATGGTGGTGGCGCCAGCGCGTTTGCACAGCTGTGCGGCCATCGCGCCAACCCCGCCGACCGCGGCGGGAATGACGACCACGTCGCCCTTGCGGACTTTGGCCTGCTGAACCATACCGGCCCAAGCAGTGAGCCCGGGCATACCCAAAATAGACAGCGCCAGCGACGGCCTGCTCAGCGCCGTTGGCACCCGGGACAAGGCATCAGGTGACTGATCAGTGAACTGTTGCCAGCCACCATGGCAACGCACGACTGTCCCTACCGGCCAGTCGGGGTCATCGCTCTCCACGACTCGGGCAACGACTTCGCCGGCGACCACATCGCCGGGGTCTATGCCATGCCCCATGTGACTACCGGCGATCACAGAGCGCATGTAGGGGTCGAGAGACAGATAGAGCGTCTGACACCGCACCTGCCCTGATGGGCGATCGCCCAGAGGTCGATCCTCAAGCGTAAAATCGTCGGGGTTGGGTAAGCCCTCAGGGCGCTTCGCCAAAATGACGGCCATATTGTCCAAGTGATTTGTCATGTTCGGCTTTGCCAGTATAAAGAGCTTAATGATATAACATCATAACAAATCATCCGGAGAGGCAGTAATGGCGGGGGCCCGGGGGGCGGAGGAGCAAGCAGCTCCATTGCAGGGAATCAAAGTTGTCGAATTTACCCATATGGTCATGGGCCCCACTGCGGGCGTGATTCTGGGTGATCTCGGGGCAGACGTCATCAAGGTCGAACCCTTAAAAGGGGATAATACCCGGCGCCTGAAAGGGTCAGGAGCGGGTTACTTTCCGATGTACAACCGCAACAAGCGGTCCATAGCCCTCGACCTCAAGCACCCCAAAGGCCGCGACGTGGCGCGGCAACTCATTCAGTCCGCCGATATCGTGCTGGAGAATTTCCGCACCGGGACCATGGCCAAATTGGGCCTCGATTACGAGTCGCTGAAAGCCGATCACCCGAGTCTCATCTATTGCTCATTGAAAGGCTTTCTCTCAGGCCCTTACGAAAATCGGGTTGCGCTCGACGAAGTCACCCAGATGATGGGTGGGCTGGCTTATATGACCGGCTTGCCCGATCGACCCCTGCGCGCCGGTTCATCCGTGATTGATATCACCGGTGGCATGTTTGGCGTGATTGCCATTCTGTCGGCACTGCACCGCCGTCGGGAAACCGGCGAAGGTAGCCACGTGACCAGCGCCCTGTTTGAGACCACTGCGTTTCTGGTTGGCCAGCACATGGCACAGCAAGCCGTCAGCGGTGATGCGCCACCGCCCATGTCGGTCAGACAGTCTGCCTGGGCTATTTACGATATTTTCGAACTCAACTCGGGAGAGCGCCTGTTCGTGGGTATCGTCAGCGATACCTTGTGGCAGCGCTTCTGCGAGGAATTCGGACTACCCGACTGGGCTGAGGATGCGACGCTCACGAGCAACGCGGGCCGTGTCGCGGCGCGGGACAACTTATTGCCCGCCATCCGCGAGCTGTTTGCGCCGCTTTCGCTTGCGGAGCTCAGCGAGCGCCTCGATCGGGCAGGGCTACCCTTCTCCCCTATCAATACACCCGGCGACCTGTTTGATGACCCGCACCTGACTTCATCCGGCGGCTTGCTACCCGTGCACCTGACCGAGGGTGATCATGCAGGCGAGCAAACCACCCTGCCGCGCTTGCCCGTCGAGTTTGGCAACCACAAACCGCCACTGCATCGGGACTTGCCAAAAACCGGTGCCGATAATGCAGAAGTGTTGAAGGAGCTGGGACTGGACGATGAAGCCATCGCCGCACTGACCCGCGAGGGCGTGCTCAGCGGCTAATCGCTTGGGAGGTAGGCCCAGGGTCTTCGCGCCTGATCCTGTTCTTCAAAGCGCACCACCAGATCCATCGATTGCTCGGTCAGTCCGATTTCATCGAGGCCCTTCAACAGCATATCCCGCGCGGTGGGGTCGACCGAGAAGACCTTCTTGTCTCGCTCAGGATCGAACTCAATCGAACATGCCTCGAGATCCAGCTGAATCATATGCGCGGCAGGATCCACAGTGACCCAGCCCACTAACTCATCAAGGTCGTGCTGCTCCAGCGCCACCGTCAGCAACCCATTGCGCAGGGCATTGTTGCGAAAAATGGTGGCAAAAGACGGCGCGATAATTGCGCGAAAACCGCTCTCCATGAGTGCCCACACAGCATGCTCGCGCGAGGAACCACAGCCAAAATTATCGCCGGCAAGCAGAATGGAGGCGGCTCTGTACTCTGCCTGGTTCAGCGCGAACTCCGGATTGAGAGTGCGAGCGTCCGGATCAAGGTAGCGCCAGGGTGCGAACAGCCCCGGTGCCAGACCGGAGCGCGAGACGGTGCGCATTTCCCGTGAAGGAATGATCGCGTCGGTATCGATATTGTCGCGTAGCAGCGGCAACGCCACACCGCGATGCTGAGTGAAGGGCGTCATGCGACGGTATCCGCCACGAGATGTCCGGCGCAGGCGCTGGCCACCACCGTCAGCGGGCTGGCGATATGTGTCCTGACACCCAACCCCTGCCGACCTTCGAAGTTACGATTGGTGGTCGAGGCCACCCGCACCCCTTTGCCGAAGCTCTCACCACCAGCGAAAAAGCACATTGAACAACCCGGTTCCCGCCACTCGAAGCCGGCATTGCGGAAGATATCGTCCAACCCCTCGGCCTCAGCGGCCCGCTTCACCTGACCACTGCCAGGTACGCAGAGCGCCTTCACCCCTTTTGCAACCTTGTGGCCGGTGCGCACCAAATACGCGGCCGCCAGCTGTAAGTCGGACAATCGGCTGTTGGTACACGAGCCAATAAACGCAGCGTCCAGAGCGTAATCCGATAACTGACTGCCCGGTGTCACCCCCATGTAGTCCTGCGCGCGCTGCCAAGCCGCCGACGACGCCGCATCAGGCGCATCCCTGACATGCGGGATGGCATCATCCCAGTCGACACAGTGTTGCGGACTGGTGCCCCAACTGAGCTGGGGTTTGAGTGACCCAATGTCAAAGCTGTGTTCCTGATCAAACGCAGCGTCCTCATCACTGCGCAAAGACTGCCAGTGTTGGGCGGCCTGATCCCAGAGCTGACCCTGCGGCGCGTAGCGGCGGTCCGCACAATAGTCGAACACTTTTTGGTCGGGAGCGATCAGCCCGGTAAAGGCAGAGAGCTCGGTGGTCATGTTGCAGAGCGTCAGCCTCGCTTCTACCGGCAGCGCATCGATAGCGGGCCCGGCAAACTCAATGGCGTAACCCGCACCCCCTGAGGCTGACAACTCGCGGATAGTGAACAGAACAAGATCCTTTGCGGAGACGCCCTCGCCAAGCAGACCTGCGAAGCTGACGCGCATGGTCTGAGGTCTTGTCACACGCAGCGTGCTGGTCGCCAACGCATGCTCGGCTTCGGTCGATCCCACACCCCACGCGAGCGCACCGAGCCCTCCCAAAGTACAGGTGTGGCTGTCCGGGCAGATGAGTGACAACCCGGGCAATGCGATGCCGAGCTCCGGCGAGATCACGTGCACGATGCCCTGATCAGCATCCGCTATGTCAAATAATTGAATGCCGGTTTCGTGAGCCGCGTGTCGGGTTGCGACGATGAAATCCCGGCCACTAGGCATGAGGGTGTCGTCGCCACGCCCCGGCAAGGTATCGACGATGTGGTCCATGGTGCAGAACGCATGCTCGCGTCTGCGCACCGAGCGCTGTTTCTCGAGCAGGCTATTCAAGGCCACGCTGCCGGTTCGCTCATGCAGAAAAATGCGATCGACATACAGCAAGGATTGACGCTCTGACAGCGTTGTCACCTCATGTTCTTGCCATAACTTGTCAAAGAGCGTGGTGCCCACAGCGAACTCGTTAACCCCCGATCGGCCTCAGCGGCCCTAAAACTCGTAAGCGACCCGGTGAAACACCGAGTAAAAGATATATAAATATAACAATAAGCCTAATTAATGGGCGCTGGCAACATGGGGTTGGTCAGCGCGATCTCTATGGGTGCTCCAGATGGCAACGTGACGATCCCACCCTCCACCGCACCGGCGGTGTTGGTGTAGGGCAATCGCCAAGGGAGAGGCGTTTTGAGACCCTCGGGATCGACACTCAGGCTAACCAATATCACACCACCTCGCTCACCTTCGGGTGCGGGCACCGCGGTGGCCTCGTCAGGGTATTGATCGATTTCAATGCCATATCCATCAGACATGGACACCAGCGCCAGGGGATGCAGCGTCTCTCCGGGCAGATCATAAGCATCCGACAGGACGCCGATGCGATAAGGGATCGGCCCGACGATACCGTTATCAAAATACCGCCGCCAAAAGGCGAGGCTGGCCTCCAGATCCGGGCTGCCCATGACCATGATGAAGGTCTGGCCCACAGGCTCCGGGCTCGGCTGAGGCCGTAAAAAAGATTTCGACGGATCAATCATATGGGTGAGGTAAAACAGCTCCTGATTAGGACCGGTCACCTGCATCGCCAGAATATTTTTCTGCTCCGTCAAAAAATCGGGGCCCTGCAGGTGACGGAACGCTGAACCGGGGAGCTCGGACTCAAGCTGCTCGGGGTCCTTCACCAGCAGCTCAATCGCGCTCCACCCCACCCGGTTCATGGGCACATAGCCGGAAGTGTTTCCCTCGACGAGACGGAGGCCCACCTGCGGGCCCGAGCGCGGCATCATGGTGACAAAACGTCTATCGGCCAACTCCGGTCGGTCGATCGCCGCTGCCAGCTCGGCGGACATCACGCCCGCATCGACTGATCGATAACCTAGGTAATCCTCATAGGCTTCCTGAGTCAGTGCCAGATTTTGCGCCAGCACCCAGACCATCAAGATCGACTTCAACATAGGTTCATGCTCATTGAGTTATTTGGTAGAGATCGAGTCGCCCGCCATCGGGCGCGGTCACGGCAAAGCATTGACCGCCCAACAGGCCAGGCAGATCGCGCTCTGCGAGTGGCTGACAGACTTGTCCTGACCACCGGCTGTCATTGATGGCGGCGAAGGTCTCCGCCACATCATTGCAGGGTATGGCAAGTGCGCGCAGCCCGCGTCCGTCTGTATTCGGGACCTCTAAGCAAGGCAAGGGGTGCTCCGGTACGTCGATCAGTTCAATCGAACCCGACATGGCTGCCTCTGGATGCGCAATACTCAGGTGGATGCCGGCGGTTTCGACGGGATACTGCTCAAGCTGCAATACCCGGGGACCCTCCCCGGGCAGCGGGCCGGCATGATCGATAAACCGCTCAAATCCCAAGACTTTGAGAAAAGCGAGCGTTGCCTCCACGTTGCTCACCATCTGTGTGGAGTTGAAAACATCGCTCATGCGGTCGAACTCGATGCCTTCTAGGGGTGGGCTCAGACGTTGCATCACAGCCATGACAATGCCGTCATCTTGAATGTACAGCCCCTCACTCGTGTGCACCTCGCCAAATTGCCAGGCAACTGCCGGGACCAACTCCCGCCAACCATGCGTGTGCAAAAAATCGCGCGCCCATTCGCTGTCCCAGGTGCGCATGTTGATGTCGAAAAGCCCGCCCGGGGTGGTCACTGCGCAATCCACAGGGCGAAGGACCGGCGTTGTGTTCGCAACGGGGAGCAACACGACCTCGCATGCACCGCTGGGCGCTACCCAGCGCTCGGCCGCTTGGGTCCCATCCGCGCCCCAAAAGTCAGCCGCATCGGCAGAAACAGGGGTACTTTGCTGGTGCCAATCCAGCGCAGCGAAAAATCCGCCCAGCTGTTGGGCATTAGAGGTGGTGATCACCACGTGGGAGAAACCCGTCTCTCTCATCGGAGTCCCCTTTGTTTCTTATTAAGGCATCATACCGCCAACCGGAGGGGAGGCGCGTTATCTTGAATACCACCGCCGACGTCAGCACCATCGTATTGAGTGCCGTCGTGGGTTACCAATGTTTGTTGCTGGCAGTGGGCCTCTGGGCGTCGCGTCGCACTCACTCCAGTAGCGATTTTTTTCTGGGCGGCCGCAAAGTGGGCCCCTGGGTGACCGGCATTTCCTACAGCGCCAGCGCCTCTTCAGCGTGGACATTATTGGGCGTCAGCGGCGCCGCCTTTGCCATTGGCCCATCGGTAGTGTGGGTCGCTTTTGGGAGCCTGTCTGGAATGGTCGTCGCGTGGTGGTGGATCGCACCGAGGCTACTGGAAGCAAGCCATCAGCACCAGCTGACCACCTTCATCGATTTTCTCTGTGACCCGAACGACAACCACCGCAGCGAGTCCCTCGTGCGTTCCGCGGCCGTCATTATCTTGGTTGCCTTCGTGTTTTACGTCGCCGCGCAGTTCCAGGGGGCGGGGCTGGCTGTCACCGAGGTGTTTGCCGTCAGCGACACGCTGGCGATTGTGTGCGGCGCTCTCGTGATTCTGATTTATACC
>JAHEJH010000175.1 GCA_024638905.1 Luminiphilus sp. | reverse complement strand
AGGGCTATACGCCGGCTGAAGTCGTCGCCGATGCACATCAACTACAGCGCTTTGTATTGGAGAGCATGCGACTACACCCCTCCAGCCCGGAGGCGTGGCGTCGCGCAGAAGCCGAGATCACCCTCGCTGACGGGCGCGTCGTGCCACAGGGCGACAAAGTCGTTGTCGACCTCCAGACCGCCAACCGCGATACCCGTGTTTTCGGCGAGGATGCCGCTGAATTTAATCCATTGCGCGCCGTTCAAGGGCGCATCAGCCCCGCAGGCATGTCCTTTGGTGGCGGCATGCATGTCTGCTTGGGCATGAACCTTGTAGCGGGCACCGTATTGAGAGATGGAGATTCACCCAAGCCGGATAACCACCAGTTCGGCACGATCACGCTGATTATTAAGGAACTCATTGAGCGGGGTATGCGTCCCAACCCAGAGCAAGCGCCGCAAAAAATTGAGGCATCAGAGCGAGACGTCTGGGCCATCTATCCGGTGCTTTTTTAATTCCATGAGCGCGCCCGCCCGCATCAGCGGCTATCAGAACGCTCATCAGGCATTGTGCGACCGGCGTCTAGTGCAGTCCATGTATAGCGAGTGTGATGTGCTGATGGAACGCGTGTTACTGACGCTGCACGGCGAGGCACACACCTGCCGCCGCGCCATCGAGTGGAAGCTGTTTCGCCGAGACTTCGCGCGCTACTACGAGCGCGAGGTCTACCCCACTACATTGAATCGAACATTGGCGCCCTATCTCGCTCGCGGACACCTTGATCTCCCAAAATTTGGTTTCAGGGTCAACATCAACCTGAGTGCGGATATTGCCGGCATTGATCGACCCGAGGGGTCTGAATCAGAGACCGACGCACTGGTGAATCTAACGCGCAAATTCAGCGAGGGTGCCACGCTATTTCATTCCACCCGGGACAAGGACACCGTACGCCAGGAAGTGGCGGCGGCACTCACGCAGTTCAACGAGCAGTTTCTGCTCCCCTCCAGAACTCGTCGAGAGGCGCTGTTGCAACAGGTTAGCGAGGGCAGCCTGACTGAGGATGAAGCGCCCAGGGATATTCTCACCGTGCTGCTGGCCAATCGCGCCGACCAAGACCTGGATGACGACATGATCTTGCGCGAGGTGGCGTTTTTTATGCAGGCCGGCTCGCACAGCTCAGCCAATGCGCTCACTCACAGCTTTCATGAAATCGATCAGTGGTGTCGCCGTCATCCAGCCGATCGCGACCGGCTCATGACCGACGATCATTTTCTCCAGCGCTGCATCCATGAGAGCTTGCGGCTGCACCCCGCCAGCCCCGTCGCCTGGCGCACTGCGAGTGAAGCCTTTTCGCTGCCCGACGGTACTGATGTCGCCGAGGGTGACAGCGTGGTGATCGATTTAATGTCAGCCAATCTGGAAGCGCCGCTGTTTGGTGAGGATGCCGAGTACTTTAATCCCCACAGAGCAGTGGCGAATCGTATACCACCCTTTGGACTGAGTTTCGGTATCGGCATTCACACGTGTTTCGGGCGTGACATTGCCGGCGGTTTGGGCGACGCCAAAACAGAGGGCCAAGCGCCACACCTCGGCACACTGACCAATTTATTAAAGAATCTCATGCAACACGATGCCCGGCCGGATCCCGCCAATCCCGCAGTGGCGGACGCCGGCACCGAACGGCCCAACTGGGGACGCTATCCGCTGATGATCGGCCAGCAGACCGGCGCCACGGGAGCCGCGGTATGACCGATCATGACCTGACCCAGGCCGACACCGTGCGTCTCGCTATTGAGCGCGAAATCTTTGGCGGTCAGTTGGCGCCCGGCGATGCGCTCGAGGAGGGCCGCCTCGCCAACCGGTTCGGCGTGTCACGGACTCCGGTCAGGGAGGCTATCACCCAACTTGCGCAAGCTGGGCTGATTACCAAACGCGCGCACAAGCGCGCGGTCGTCTCCCAGCTGGATCCCGGCACCATGCTAGAACTGTTTGAAGCGTTGGCTGAGCTTGAAGGCGCCGCCGTTTTCTTGAGTACTTCGCGCATGTCAGAGAGTGAAAAAAACGCGTTAAAGGACATTCACGAAGCCGCTGCCGAGAACCTTCGTAGTGACGGTGACCCCAACGAGTACGCCGATCTTGGCTTTGCCTTTCATCAGCGGATCGTGCGCGGCTGTCACAACACGGCGCTGATCGACACCACCGAGTGGCTCGCATTACGGGTGCTCCCCTACCGTCGCTTTCAGGTGGTTGCGCCGGGTCGACTGCAGAGAAACCAAACCGATCACGACGCCATCATTTCCGCTATCTTTGCAGGCGACGCCGAAGCCGCCCGCGAGGAAATTCGCCGGCACACACTCGAGCAAGGGGATGCGTTAATGCGCTTTATTGCGCTCAACAAAACCTCCCACGCCGACTTCCATCCGAACGAGCTCATCAAGGAGCAGCCACTATGAGTGACGCTTACACGCTGATTCAAAACGGACTCATCATTGATGGGACAGGGTCCGAACCATTCACTGGCGATGTGCTGATCAGCGGCCAACGCATTGTGGCCGTGGGCGCCGACGCGGGCGCCAGCTGCCCCTCCGATGCGACAGTCGAAAAAATCGACGCATCCGGATGCCGGGTACTGCCTGGCATGATCGACAGCCACTGCCACATCAGTTTTGATCATCCCAACAGCAACGACGAGCTCTTCTTTCACCGCCGCTATGGCCTGGCTGCGCTCGTTGCTGGAGTCAATGCACAGAAGGTACTTCGCGCCGGGTTCACCAGCTTCTTTGATGCGGACTGCGTATTCGATGTTGGGGTGGATCTCCGCGATGCGATCGAGGGTGGCGTCATTGAGGGACCAAGAATGACCACCGGCGGCAACGTCCTGATCAACTGCATCGGCGGCACCGCTGCACGACTCCTGCCTGACGAAGGCACCAGGGGCTATGCGCGGATTGTGCACACGCCCGATGAGATCGTGAAAGAGATCCACAAGCAGATCAAAATGGGGGTCGACTGGATCAAGGTGCACGTCAGCGGACTTCCGATTCGGCCCGGCAAGGAAGGGGGTGAAATCTCCACCTGGACCCTGGACGAGCTGAAGCTCGTCTGTGACACCGCACATCAATTTGGCATCCCGGTGGTCGGGCACTGTCGCAACGCCACCAGCACGCGGGATGCCGCCCTCGCTGGCTTCGACATGATTCTGCACGCCACCTACATGGATGACGAGGCACTGAAAGCAGTTATCGACCGCAAGGTGCCGTTGGTGCCCACCTTCACCTTCCAAGCTAATTTGGCAGACTTTGGCGCCGCAATCGGCTCCGATGAGAACCTTCGGGAGGTCTTTCGCGCAGAAATCACCGAGAGCGTCGGGACGCTGCGGGCGGCCTTTGACGCCGGCGTACCGCTCGCCACCGGCAGCGAGAGTGGCTTCAGTCTGACGCCCTACGGCGACTGGCACTACCGCGAGCTACAGGTATTTGTCGAAGATCTGGGCATGACGCCCTTACAAGCGATCAACAGCGCCACTGAGCAAGGCGCGCGAGCACTTAAGCTGGAAGGCGAGCTGGGCTGCATCAAACCCGATTACCTTGCCGATATCCTGATTTTTGATGGTGAGCCGGAAACCCATATCACCCAACTGGGGGACGCCGATCGATTCCGCCACATCATCAAAGACGGCCGTTTGGTCGACACCAGCACCCCCCTACCCAAGGAGTGGCAGCTGCCCGGCTGGCGGGTAAGCGAGTATTCGGAGCGCATCCTGACCAAGGAGCTGGTGCAATCTATGGGATTGAATCTTTAATCCATGGGTCGAGGAAGCAGTTAACGATGTAGACAGCGCAGTGACCCTCGGGGAGTGCTCGCTGGACCCATTAAGGAAACAAACGGTCACCTCTGTCATGAAAAAGCATAAGCAATGAGGTCAACATGAGAACGGCAGTGATTACGGGCGGAGCCGCTGGATTGGGGGCCGACGTCGCGCGCCGCCTGAGCGAGGCCGGCTATCGCATTGGCATCTTCGACTTGGGCGCCGAGCGCGTCGCTCAGACCGCGTCCGAGATAGACAACGCGGTGGGCATCGAGGCTGACGTTACCTCCCCGGAACAGATCGCAGCCGCCTTCGAGGCCTTCGGCAAGACACCCGATCTCCTCGTTAACAATGCCGGCATCGTGCGTTTCGGCGCCATGGAAGCGCAGTCTGTGCAGGACTACATCGACGTGGTCAACGTCAATCTGCTGGGGAGCTGCTTCTGTGCCCGGGAGATCGCGCCAGCCATGATGGAGAGAGGCTCCGGCCATATCATCAACTTTACGTCCATCAATGGCATTCACCCCGCCCCGGGTGTCGGGCTATATGGCCCTACCAAGGCAGCCATGGCCAATATGACCCAGGCCATGGCCATCGAATGGGGACCAAAAGGTATCCGCGTGAACGCCATCGCGCCCGGCATGATCGACGCAGGCATGTCCAAACCGATTTTTGAGAACCCCAAGGTACGCGCAGTAAGGGGCGGCGGCGTGCCACTGCGCGCCTTGGGAGACGCAGCAGACATTGCGGAAGCCGTGCTCTTTCTGGACTCAGAGGGCGCCAAATACATCTCCGGCCATGAATTGGTGGTGGATGGCGGCGTCTCTACCAGCGTCATGGCCCACCTCCCCCGCGAATGACAGCGACTCGCCAAAATCTGATTCTCGTCGGCGGCATCTT
>JAHEJH010000170.1 GCA_024638905.1 Luminiphilus sp. | reverse complement strand
GCGGTTCCAGTCAACTCGAGCGAGTTGAAAGGGCTGACTGGTTGACTTCAATCACGGAGTTTTGCAGAATCGCGCGCCTCACAGATTTCCTTATGTGGCTACGTAGCTCAGCTGGTTAGAGCACAGCATTCATAATGCTGGGGTCGGTGGTTCAAGTCCACCCGTAGCTACCATCCTTCCTCGCCTGGTTAGCCTCAATTTTTCATCCCCCTCTCTGGCTCGATTGCCAGCTTCACGTCGCCTAGCCATATTTTCTGGTCACAGTCAGTCAAAACTTTTATGTTGGTTCACTAGCCCGACTGTCGGGCCCGTCAGTTAATCAACGAAGAGCGGCTATCAAGCGCAGAAGCAAAGGGAGATGACCCATGACCGACTACGACCCCCTCGCCGCTTTAAGCGATATCCATGCAAAGCGGGGGTATCTGCTGCCTCACCACGGCCTGATGGCGATTTCGACACCCCATCTGCTGGAGCGCTACGACTCACTCTACTCCGCGCTTGCACTGGAGGAACGGCATCTGAGCCGCCATGCCCACGAGTTTGTGTGGCTGGGGGTGCTGATCAGTTGCGAGGAGTCCCTGGGTAGTCATCACGTCAAACGTTTTGTGGATGCCGGGGGCGACGCCGCGCATCTTGGCCTCGCCACCGCGATCAGCGCAATGGCCAAAGGCAGCGAGGGCTACCTCTTCGTTGAAGACCACTGGGTGCCCCACCTCCCTGCTGCCAACCCACGCGAACAGTATCTCGCCGCCTTTGCTCAGGTGATTGGCCCCGTCGCGCCCGCATTGGCGCACATGACAGCCTGTGCAGTGCATACCTGTTCAGGTAACTGGCGCGCGCTCAAGTGGCAAATTGAGGCAGCGTATCAGGCCGGGGTGAACGAATTGGAATTGGCCGAAGCGCTCTCGCTCGCCATGTTCCCCGGCAGCGTGCCTTACTATGTGCGTGCCGCAGAGGTCTGGCGACAGCTGATCGTTGAAGATGCCGTGCCGGCGAGCGATCTATTCAAACAGTGGGCAAAGATCAGCGGGCAGGGGGGCTACGATGAGGCGTCGGGGGTCAAAGCGTGAACAGTCCGAGCCTTCCATCTATAATTTGGTAAATCCGAAAATGTAGAGTGGTCATTATGTCTCGAGTGGTTGTCGCAGGAATTGTTGAGTTTCCACCTGAAGTACGGGATGAGGCCTTAGTCAAAGGCAAGGAACTCATCGAGGGCGCTTACACCGAAAAAGGCTGCATTCATTACCTCTGGACCGCTGACCTCAACCACCCCGGTCGAGTGGTTGTGTATGAGGAGTGGGAGAGCGGGGCTGACTTGGAGGCTCACCTGAAGGGTGAGTGGTACCTCAACATGTTCGGGCACCTCGCGCAGTACAACATACTCAATGCGGAGACCAACAAGTTCCGGGTGGAAATCAAAGAGCCGGTGTATGGCGAAGACGGCGTCGCCACCGGCTACTTTTCGGACGAGGTCGGGGGTTAAGCCCTTTTTATTTCGGGCGTCTGACCGCGCTATGCAATAGAGCGCGCAGCAGATCGAAGTGGCCTACACGAACCCTCGCTGTTCCGAGCCCTTCAGCAACTGGGCTCCGGCTCGCGGGGCCTACTGGCCCTTCCAGGACTGAATTTTCCGATAGATCGTTGAGGGCGCCACCTGCAATTGCTTGGCGGCCCGATTCACGCTCCCATCGCAGGCCGCGATCGCCGCTTCAATGGCTTTTTTCTCGGTAATCCACAAGGGCTCAATCGCGGCATCACTCTCTGAGTCTCCGGGGCCTGCGGAGTGTTCCGACGCTCCGTCAGTCTCGACTGCGATTTCAGTGCCCGAGATAACCCGGTATACCGCCGCTTCATCGATTTCTTCTGCAGGGCCCAGCAACACCAGCTGCCGAATCGCATTTTCCAACTGCCGAACATTGCCCGGCCATGAGTAGTGCTGGAGTGCTTGCGCCGCCGCATCACTGAGCTGGCTGGCAACCTTGCCCTCCTCCTCGGCGACCTGGGCGAGGAAGCCTCGCGTCAATAGCAGCACGTCGTCGGAGCGCTCGCGCACCGGCGGCATTCGCAGGGGCACAACATGCAGCCGGTAATACAGGTCCTCTCGCAATCGCCCCTCGCGCATCTCAAACAAGGGGTCACGGTTGGTCGAGGCAATGATGCGGACGTCTGCCGCAACCTCTTGCGACGATCCTACCGAACGATAGGTGCCGTGCTGGATCAACCGCAGTAGCGTGGACTGTGCATCGAAGCTGAGACTACAGACCTCGTCCAGGAAAAGTGTGCCCGCTGCAGCCTCAGCGACCAAACCACCGCTCTGCGCGTCGCCAAACAAGGCGCGCTCAAGCTGGTCCGCCGCCAGAGCGGCACAATCGACGATGACAAATGGGCCCGGTGCGCGGGCCGATAACTGGTGAATCGCGCGAGCGGCGAGCTCTTTACCCGTGCCACTCTCGCCCATCACAAACGCTGTGGCCAAGGTGCCTGCGAGTGATTCGACTGTTTCGAAAACGGTTTGCATGGCGGGTGACTGACCACGGAGTGGCCCGAGTCGCTCGCGCTTGACCGATAACGTTTGAACTTGCTGGGTGAGCTTCTGCTTGTCCGCGGCGTTCAGCAGCGTGACCCGCAGACGCGCAGCATCGAAAGGCTTGTTGAGAAAATCGTCTGCGCCGCTCTTGATAGCCTGTTCGGCATAATCAGCGCCGTGACCGGTCATGACTACGACCGCCGGCCGAGGGGTAACGCGCCACAGATCATCCATCAGATCCAGGCCGTTACCATCTGGAAGCTCAATATCCAGCAAAATGAGCTGCGGGTTCAGTTCAACCAAGGTCTCCCGGGCCGACCCGAGGGTCTCGACCGCCGTCACATCCAGACCACTGCCATCCAGATATTGGGAGTAGATGGCACAGAGGGTTGCACTGTCCTCGACAATGAGGGTCTTCACGCCAGTTCCGCCTCCTGCTGCGGATACGCATGACGGCTACCAGGGCAAAAACTGCACCTACGAGGTCCGTCTCACTCTTTACTAAGCGGAGAGTACCAGCTTTTGGTCAGTCTGGGCGTGTATCCAGTACAGCACCGCAGTCAGTAGCACTACCGCGCCCACCTGATGGGTCGCCGCCATGGGAATCGCTACTTGCGTCAGCACCGTGCCAATACCCAGCGCCACCTGAAACGTGAGCGCAACCAGCATCAGCCAGGCGCCCCGCCTGACGCCGCGATGATCACTGGTTCGGAGAGATTGCACGCTTAGCACCAGCACAAGGAGTGCCATGGCATAGGCGAGCATGCGGTGATTGAAGTGAATGGTGGCGACCCCTTCGAAAGTGGCTTGCCAGCCCTCGGCGTAATAGCCCATGGGCACAAAGGTCTCACCCATCATTGGCCAGGTCGGGTAGGCGAAGCCCGCATCCGTGCCGGCCATAAATCCGCCGGACAAAATCAGTGTGTAAACCCCCACGACCAGCACCCAGCCCCAGCCGCTGATCTGCTTTAGCGCCGGCGAGAGACCTGAGCTGACACGCAATACCATCCACATCATGAGTGCATAGATGGCGACCGCCACGCCGAGGTGTGCCGTCAGCCGATATTGGGAGACCGAGGGCCGGTCAACGAGTCCGCTCTTCACCATGTACCAACCCAACAGCCCCTGTGCGGCACCCAAAAACAACAACACAATTAGCGTCGGCAAGAGTTGTGGCGCAATCATCTTGCGCAGCGCAAAGATCACTAGAGGCACGAAATACATCAGACCAATGAGCCGGCCTAGCACACGATGCAGGTACTCAAACCAGAAGATCTGTTTGAACCCGGCTAGATCCATACCCTGATTGATTTTTTGGTACTCGGGATACTGCTGATACTCGGCAAAGGTAGCCAGCCACTGCGCTTCGGTCAGCGGCGGTATCACGCCCATGATCGGGCGCCAGTCCACCATCGACAGGCCAGACTCGGTGAGTCGGGTCACCCCGCCCAGCAGAATCATGCCCAAAATCGTCACGGCGCAGACCGCCAGCCAGAGCGCTATCCAGCGCGCATTAATCTGCGCGTCTATTGTCGCTGTCGTCATGTTGTTGTCCCCCAGACCCGACATTCTACCTAAATCCGCGCAAAGGTTGTTTTCTGCCCTACACTGGCCGCCCTCAGGAGAACATCCATGCCCTACATCCGTCTCGATCAGATCGAGTTCAGCATTGGTACCCAGGTATTGCTGGACAAGGTCAACCTGACGCTGGACAAGGGCGAGCGGCTGGGGCTGCTGGGCCGCAACGGCGCGGGCAAATCGACGCTGATGCGCATCCTCTCGGGCGAGCTTCTCCCTGAGGACGGTGAACGTTGGATAGACCCCAACATCACGGTGGCGCGTCTTGAGCAGGCGCTACCCGAGCATCTCGAAACCAGCGTATTTGATTACGTCGCCACCGGATTAGCCGAGACCGGCGCCCTGCTCTCCCGCTATCACACCCTCACCGCTGATGGCTCTGCGGACGCTTTGGAGCAACTGAGTCAGATTCAGGCCGAGCTGGAGCATCTCGATGGCTGGACCATGGAGCAGCGTATAGAGAGGGTGCTGCAGCAGTTAGACCTGAATGCAGATGACCTGTTGGCAACCCTGTCAGGAGGGTGGCGGCGGCGCGCTGCCCTGGCACGGGCATTGGTAACAGAGCCCGATGTACTCCTTCTAGACGAGCCGACCAACCACCTCGACATT
>JAHEJH010000163.1 GCA_024638905.1 Luminiphilus sp. | reverse complement strand
AGGCCAACCGCTGACGCGCCCGCCCACCCTGCAAATGCAGAGACATTAAAGGAAGCCGCATCGGCCGAGCGGACTGTGGCTCGCGAAGTCGCTGCCGAGTCTCCGGCGAAAGAGCAGTCGGAGGCGGCTTCGCGCCGACGAACCGTGAAGCCTGCGCCTGCGGCCGCCGAGGAACTGCCGACTGACGATGCCGATACGTCGGGCACCGTCGATTGGCTCGATACCCTTGAGCCCGATGAACCTCTGGAACCAGATGCTCCCGAGCACGGACGATTGCCGCGAGGGGCTAATACTCACGTTTTCATACTGTATGTGGTGGCGCAGGCGGAGGAGGGATTTTCTGGTACTGACATTCTTGAAACGCTGCTGGCCTGTGATCTGCGCTTTGGTGATATGGACTTTTTCCATCGTCACGAACGCGCATCAGGCCGGGGCCCGATCGAGTTCAGCGTCGCCAATATGATGAAACCCGGCGTGTTCGATATTGACAACATGGAGCCGCTACAGACCCGGGGTTTGATGTTCTTTGTCACGTTGCCGGGCCCTGCAGACATGCTGAAGGCCTTTGACTACATGTACGAGACGGTCAAGGTCGTCGCCAAAAATCTTGGTGGCGATATCCAGGATGAGACGCGGAGTGTGATCACCCGGCAGAGTCTCGAGCATATGCGTCAGCAGATCCGGGAACTTGAAAGACGCCTGCTCGTTCGTCGGAACTGATCCGTGAGCACCTCACTGGTTGAGGAAGTAGCAGCCCTCAGAGCCCAACTTCTTGACTGGGCGGAGGCATATTTCGAGCGCGATGCGCCGGTGGTGCCAGACGCGGATTACGATCAGGCCATGAAACGACTGGAGGCGCTCGAGCGGGAGTTTCCAGATTTGGTGACGCCTGATTCACCGACTCAACGCGTCGGCTCGGCGCCATTGAGTGAGTTTGAGTCGGTGGAGCATCGCCTGGCGATGCTCTCCCTTGATAATGCGTTTTCTTCCGAAGACATGGACGACTTCCATCGCCGCGTCACGGAGCGGCTGGGTGCTGGCGACGTGGCCTACTGCTGCGAGCCCAAGCTGGATGGTGTGGCCGTCAGTATCGTCTACGAACACGGCGCGTTGGTGCTGGCGGCGACTCGCGGTGACGGTGCCCGCGGTGAGAACATCACAGCGAATGTGCGCACCATCAGCAACGTGCCTTTGATGCTGAATGGAGAGGGTGTGCCGCCGTACCTTGAAGTCAGGGGCGAGGTCGTGATCCCGCGAGACGCCTTTGAGCGAATGAATGCGCAGGCGAGAGCCGCCGATGAAAAGGTATTCGTCAACCCGCGAAACGCGGCTGCCGGGAGCCTCCGGCAACTGGATTCTCGGATTACCGCCAGACGACCGCTGACCTTTACCGCCTATTCGGTAGGTGCGGTAGAGGGTGACTTGCCCGCTGCTCATGACGCCATCTTGCGCCGGCTTAGCGAGTGGGGCCTGCCAATTTCCGAGTACATGCAAACGGTTAGCGGCATAGCCGCCTGTGACGACTACTACGAAGCGCTCGCCCGGCAGCGCGATACGCTGCCTTTTGATATCGACGGCATTGTTTTCAAGATCAATGGGTTGGCGGAGCAAGAGAAGCTGGGCTTTGTCTCCAGAGCCCCCCGCTGGGCGATTGCTCGCAAGTTTCCTGCCCAGGAGGTGAGCACTCAGTTGTTGGGCGTCGATTTTCAGGTAGGTCGTACGGGGGCGATTACGCCGGTTGCTCGCCTCGAGCCCGTGTTTGTGGGGGGCGTGACCGTCAGTAATGCCACGCTCCACAATGCCGATGAGATTGAGCGCCTTGGCGTTCAGGTGGGCGATACGGTTGTCGTTCGCAGAGCAGGTGATGTGATACCCCAGATCGTATCGGTAGTGGAGGGCAATACGTCGGGGTCGAGCCCGGAGCGCGCGCCGATCATTTTCCCTGGTCAGTGTCCGGACTGCGGATCCGATGTGGCGCGCGAGGAGGGTGAGGCGGTGATCCGCTGTATTGGCGGCATGGCCTGCAGTGCGCAGCTGAAGGCGGTGATTCGCCATTTTGCGTCGCGCAAAGCAATGGATATCGAAGGCTTGGGAGACAAGTTGATCGATCAGCTGGTCGATGATGGCCTCGTCGGCAGCGTCGCCGATATCTTCCGGTTGAGCCAGCCCCAGTTGGCTGCGCTTGAGCGCATGGGCGATAAATCTAGCGAGAATTTGCTGGCATCGATCGACCAATCGCGATCAACGACCCTGCCCAAGTTTATTTACGCTCTGGGTATTCGCGAGGTCGGCGAGGCGACCGCGCGCGCCTTGGCAAACCATTTCCTGGAATTGGACGCCTTGCTGGCCGCGCCGACTGACGAACTGGAAGGGGTCGATGATGTGGGACCCATTGTCGCGCGCCATATTCGAGGTTTTGCCAACGATAACCGTAACAAACAAGTTGTCGGGGATTTATTAGCCCTCGGGGTCAATTGGCCGCCCGTTACCGTGGCCAGCGGTGAGGGGCCGCTGGCTGACACTATCTGGGTGGTGACGGGCAAGTTGGAGTCGATGACCCGGGGTGACGCAGAGCAGCGACTGCGGTCTTTGGGCGCAAAGACCGCCAGTAGCGTGTCTGCGAAGACCAGCTCCGTGTTGGCGGGGCCGGGAGCGGGCAGTAAGCGCAAGAAAGCCGAAGAGCTGGGCATATCGATTGTGGACGAGACCGAGTGGCTAGCGATGCTGGAGGAGATGGGATGAAATCAGTCAATCGATCGCGACAGGTCATCGCAGTGCTTGTGTTGCTGATCATATCGGGGTGTGCAACGTCTCCGCCCGAGCAGGTCGACAATGTCTGCGACATCTTCAGAGAGAAATCGGGGTGGTATGGCGATGCCAAGGATGCCCGGGCGCGATGGGGTGTGCCAATTTCGGTGTCGATGGCATTCATGTATCAGGAATCCCGCTTCGTCGCGACGGCAAAACCACCACGTAAAAAGATATTTGGCGTGATTCCAGGGCCACGTCCATCTGACTCCTACGGATACTCACAGGCCAAGGAGAGCACCTGGGATTGGTATCAGCGCAGCACCGGTAACTACGGCGCAGACCGTGACGATTTTGGTGACGCCATCGACTTCATTGGTTGGTACAACAACGTGTCCAATAAAGAGCTGGGTATCAGCAAGCAGGATGCCTTTCGGTTGTACCTCGCCTACCACGAAGGGCACGGCGGCTACCGAAAACAGAGCTACCGCAGCAAGGACTGGCTCATCGACGTCGCTCGCAAGGTGGATCGACAGGCCCAGCGCTACAATTCTCAGTTGCAAGAGTGTGCTGAAGAGCTCGAGCCGAGGGGTTGGTTCGATTGGTGGTGACCTGCGCCCGGTTACAGTGCGCAGGCTGTCACGTGAATGTCACATTACTGACATGTAATAGGAGTTTTTAGGCTCTAGCCCAAAACGGAGGCGGTATGTCAGCGAAAAAAGTGCTGGTAGTCGATGACGAGGCAAGTATCCGCGAGATGCTTCGTCTGGCCCTCGAGATCTCCGAGTTTGAGTGTCTCGAGGCGGCCGATATTCACGAGGCCTATCGGCTGATCACCGACGAATCCCCCGATATGGTGCTTTTGGACTGGATGCTGCCCGGCGGGAGCGGTATTGAGCTGCTTCGACGCCTGAAGAAGGAAGAGGCTACCCAGGCGTTGCCCGTGATCATGCTGACCGCCAAGACCCACGAAGATAACGTTGTTCAGGGGCTGGAAGTCGGCGCTGATGACTACATCACCAAGCCGTTTGCGCCTAAGGAGCTGATTGCGCGGATGAAGGCGATACTCCGCCGCTCGTCCAGCGAAGAGGCAGGCAGCGAGCTGCGCGTCGGCGAGCTCGTGCTGGAAATTGACAGCCGCCGTGTCATGCTCAGCGAAAGAGCGCTCGAGATGGGGCCCACAGAATTCAAGTTACTGCATTTTTTCATGTCTCACCCGGAGCGGGCTTATTCCCGCGCGCAACTACTGGACAGGGTTTGGGGTGCGAATGTCTACGTAGAAGAACGGACGGTCGATGTGCACATTCGTCGCCTGAGAAAAGCGTTGCAGGCGGGTGACCCCATTTATGCGGATTTGATCCAGACGGTGAGGGGCACGGGCTATCGTTTCTCACCCCGCGATCTGGCAGTGGCGTGACCACGCCTGGCTTTCTTGCTCTGGAATCGCGCCGCCTAGTTGCGGCACTGTTCACAGCCTGCGGGATCTGGCTTGTAACCCAGGACTGGAAATTAGCGTTGATGGCGCTGGCTCTCGTCCTGGCAAGTTTTTGGGGCTGGCAACTGACCAAGGTATACCACTGGTTTGCGAATCCTGAGCAGTTGCCGCCCATCTCAAACTCGGGCCTCGGGGGTATTCTTCGTGATGTCTATGCTCTCCGCAGCCGAGACACGCTGAGTGCCAAGGCATCCGCGCGTTCACAGCCTTATCTGACAGACTCCTTAGCGTCTATGCGGGACGCAGCACTGATTATCAATTCAGATGGGCGGTTGGTGTGGTGCAATGACGCGGCCGAATACCTGTTGGGAATCAGGTTTGAGGACGAAGAGGGTAAGCCATTCTCTGAAGTTGCACCCGGTAAGTCGCTCAAGCGCTACATGCGGGATGAGAACTATCAAAAACCACTGCGGATCAAGCCGGGGCCAGATCCTGAATTCTGTCTACAGCTCGAGTTTTCTCGTTTTGGGGTCAACGACCGCCTGGTATTC
>JAHEJH010000156.1 GCA_024638905.1 Luminiphilus sp. | reverse complement strand
AACCGAGGGGACTACGCTGTCTCCAAAGCGGGACAGCGTGTGCTGGCGGAGATTCTGTCCCGGCATCTTGGACCAGAGATTCAGATCAATGCTCTCGCACCAGGGCCAGTTGACGGCGCACGACTGCGTGGATTGGGCGATGCGCCCGGCTTGTTTGACCGTCGGGGCCGACTGGTACTCGAGAACAAACGGCTGAATCAGGTTCACAAAGCCATCCTGAGCGACCTCAAGGAAGGTCTTAGCGTCGACACGATCATGGCCCTGGCAGCCAACGACGTGGCCAACCTACCCTCGGGCAATGACATGCCCAAGGCACTGTCGCGCTTGGTGGGCCAAGTGATTGATGCGGGCGGTGCAGGGAACTCCTCGCGCTTCCTCATGCACGAGGGCATTGCCAGCAAGCTGGTGGACCGGCTCGTGAATGGCGGCATTCTGACTGCCGAGCAGCGAACTGCCTTTATGGAAGCCTTCGTGGATACGCCAGACCCCTTCTTTGACAGAGCAGAGTCGAAGAAGTCGGCTGGACAGATTGAGTCCGGCATTCTCAACCGGCTTCACCTTCACAAGATGCCAACCGATGAACAGGTTGGTCTTTCTACTGTGTTTCACCTCGCCGATGACATTGTCAGTGGCGAAACGTTCCATCCCTCGGGCGGGCTGAAGTTTGACCGCTCCGTGACCGAGGGCGAGCTATTGTTACCCCCCAGCCAGACCGACCTGAACAAGCTTCAGGGAAAGCGTGTGGTCATGGTGGGTGACAGTATGCGTAAAGAGCTTGCGGCGATCGGCAATGGTTTCATGGGGCAGGATGTCGCAGCGCTCACGGTACTGACTCGTTCAGAGGACAGCGCTCGTGAGCTTCAACACGCCATCGACGCCACGGATTCCGTGGCGTTCGATGTGCGTTGTATCGGCGACGATATCGAGGGTGCACTTGATCACATTCTGCGTGAAGAAGGTGGCTTCGATGTCGTAGTGAGCAGTCCATTTGAGAGACTGCCACTCAACGCGCTGGCGGGTGAACGTCATAAGAGCTGGGATCGGGTGCTGAGCGATCAGCAATTCCGAGACCTGGTCCATGACCAACTCACTCATCACTTCCGTGTAGCAAGAATCTCGGCACTGGTACCCAACTGCCAGATCGTCTTGCTGACTCCTGACACTTCACTGGCCTCAACGCGGGAAGAATTCGCGCTGGCGCTGTTCGTGAAGAACTCTCTCCATGCCTTTACGGTGACTTTAGGCGTTGAAGGTGAGCGACTGCCAACGGTACCTGCGGTAAATCAGGTCCAGCTGACGCGGCGAGCGCACACCGAAGAACCCTCAAACGATCAGGAACTGGCTGAAGAAATGACGCGCCTGGTGCACGCGGTCATGCAGTGTGCTGTACCCGCACCCTCTCCCAGTGAGAGCCGATACCTGTCCAAGATCTTCCGCGGCAACGCGGTCACGGTCTGACCTCGTATCACTCCTAGGCGGGGTCTTTCCCGCCGTTCGCCAGCGGCCGGACTCATCCCCCCGGCCGCTGGTCTCTTTTCCTCTCTGCAAATCAGCAACCTAGCGGTATGCTTCCCTTGGTGTTGCAGGAGGAAGGTACATTGAGGGAGGTACCTTGAGAAAAGTACTCGCGCTGATAGCGGTATCAGTCTGCCTATCGCCTCTGGCGCTTGCTCTGCCTGCCGGTGAAGGCGAAAGCCTCGTGCGAGAGCACTGTGCGAGCTGCCACCGCCCCGAAATCTTGAGCAGAGCCCAGGGCTATGACACGGCTAGCGAGTGGCGCCAGCTCATGGCGACGATGGTGGAGTTGGATGAACCCCGAGCCGACCTCATCGCGCGATATCTAACAAAGCATTTTCAATCCAAACCGGAACTCTACCCCTCGCTCGTTGACGGGCCAGTCGAGATCGAAATCGAGGAATGGATGGTCCCCACCTTGGGTCAACGTTCCCGCGATCCGGTAGAGGCGCCCGATGGCGCAATCTGGTGGACCGGGATGTGGGCATCGCTCGTGGGTCGCCTCGACCCCCTCACCGGAGCGTTCCGCGAGTACCCTCTTCCCGCATCAGCGCGGCCCCACTCTATTGTCCCGGATGACGAGGGCGCTATTTGGTATCTGGGTAACTCGAACGGCACTGTGGGTAAGCTCAATCCGCTGACTGGTGAGATTAGTGAATACGAAACCGGTCTGGCCGACCCTCATACCGGCGTGTTTCATCCCAATGGCTACTTCTATTTCACAGCGCAACACACGGGGGCTGTGGCCAGACTGGACACGGTTACGGGAAAAGTCCTCTCAGTGAACACGCGCCCGCGCCCCTATGGCATCAAGGTGGGACCCGATGGCTACCTCTACGTGGCATTCAACGGTGAAAATGCGATTGCGCAGGTGGATCCTACAACGCTCGAGGTCAATTACTTCCCCATCCCCCACGAGGACACGCGCATCCGACGGCTGGACATCGCCAGTGACGGCACCATTTGGTACGTCAACTCCAGTCGCGGCAAGATCGGGCACCTCGACCCAAAGACCGGTAAGGTGCGCGAATGGGATTCACCCAGTGGCCCCAAATCCCACCCCTACGCCATCGCCGTGATCGACGACGTTGTCTGGTACAACGAATCAGGGCAGCGGCCAGATGCCTTGGTACGGTTCGACCCAGCCACAGAAACCTTTCAAAGCTGGGCAATTCCCTCCGGAATCGGCATCATCCGCCATGTATGGGTGACACGAAATAAAGACCTGCTGATTCACCAAAGCAGCAGCAACCGGATTGGTCGCGTCAGAGTGATTGAAGACCAGACTGAAGCGGTAACGCTCGAAGAGACGGATGCAGCGGGCGGATAGGCCAGCCTACAGAGGTCTTACGTGACCGGTTAGCCGCCCCGCAAGTGCTCGCTGATGGCTGCCAGCGCCGCCTCCAATTCTTGACCATAAGCACTGCCGGACGCCGCCTGAGCGTTACTGTGTACCGCAATCACCAGCTTTGCTTTGGGATCAACAGCGATTGTCTGCCCGAAGATGCCGTAAGCACCGTAGCGCCCATCCGCATCGAGCCACCACTTATACCCATAACCGGCGTAGCCCTCAGAGGGGGCGGTGCTGGCGGCCATCCACCCCTCAGGCAAGATGCGGGTGCCGTCGGGTAGCACGCCATCCGCCAACGCCAACAGGCCAAGCCGCGCATAATCACGCAGCGTCGCACTGATGCAGCAACCACCGGTCTCCCGATCCTCTGGCAATGACAGTAGCCAATTGGCGTCTGATTCCATCCCCATGGGCTGCCAGATCTTCTGGCTCAAATACGGCGCCGCGTTCATACCAATCGCCGACCGCAGCACCTCCCCCAGCAAGTTGCTCTCGGCCGTGTTGTAGTTAAAACGGGTCCCGGGAGGCGCTACCCGGGGCAGCTGCGCGAGATAATCCGTAAGCGCCACACCGTTCAATGCCGCCGCGCGGGCCACGTCCGATTCGGGGTCCTCATAATCTTCGTTCCACGCAATCCCCGAGGCCATCTGCAGGATATCCTGCACACTCGACTCACCATACTCCGAGCCGGCCAGACGCGGCAGATACTTCACAATCGGGTCGGTCACGCTGTCGATATAGCCATCGTGAATGGCTGCCCCGATCAATAGCGAGGTAACCGACTTGGTCACCGAAAAGGTCACCCACGGGACCTCAGCGCCGTGATCAGGCGCGTAGTGCTCCATCAATACCTTGCCGTCTTGCACCACCAGCAAGCCCATCAAGTGCTCACTGTCGAAGAGCTCGCCGAGGGCCATATCCTTCTCATTCGCGGTGAAGCGGACGCTGCTCAAATCAACTGGCGCCGAGGGCAGTGGGCTGGCTTCTCCGCTACTTCGGATCACCCGCGTGGGGAACAGCACATCAAAATGAGCAAAAGCGATACGCCGCTCCGCCTGACTCATGAACAACGGGCTGGTTTCGACACTGCCACCCGAAGCCAGCAACACATCCGCGCGGTACTTTGCGATGACCGACTCCAGCGTTGCGGTGTCGCTCTCTGCAAACACCCATCCCGAGCCAATCAATGCCAATGAACCGAAGAACGAAATCAAAAAACGTGGCATGGCGAGAACACCTTTTTAATAACGAGCCGCTGTTTTAGCAGGAAGAGGCACGGAGCGAAACCGTCGCGGACCTCGTAAAAACCGCAAGCGGTGGCGCTCAACCTCGACGCAATTCAGCCCCTCAGATCGGCGATCCGGGCGGTACCTTGACCGGCGCAACCTGCAGTGGTCGATCGCTGGCCATGACGCCCTGGATCAAGCGTTCAATCAGCAGGCCATGAGCGCGCCAGCCTGAATCTCTGGAGCGCACCTGTTTTTGCGCGTCCTCTGCGATCTCAGTCAGCGACAGCATAGCGTCGGCACGCACCTGCCCGGCCGCGTCTTCGTTGTCCACCAGCGCACCCAGATGATTAACCCAGATCAGCTGCACACGGCGCTCAATGATGCCGCGAGCGCCGTCACTCTGCGCGGCCCAAAGGTGCACTCTTCCCGCCCGCAGCAACTCGGCAAAGTCAGGCAGCGTCTCTGAGACCATGGTTTGGTTGTTCAATCGGGCGGCGCGCCGAGGGTCCAATAGTTCGCCCACTGTCAGCTGGGCCGCAGACGCGGCAGCCGCAGCGGGGTCAAACACATAGCCTGTCTCGCGGGGGAAAAGCTCTCTACTCACCCCAGATTGCGGTGGCCTTGGGGGGATCGACAGCATCAGTTCGCTTGGCAACATCAGT
>JAHEJH010000006.1 GCA_024638905.1 Luminiphilus sp. | reverse complement strand
GCGTGTGGTCCATCAGCGTCGTGGTGACCGGTCGGCGGCCCGGTGGTAATTCATCGATGATGGAGCAGTCGAGATCACCGTAGGCCACCATGGCCAGTGACCGAGGAATCGGTGTGGCGGTCAGCGCCAGTTGATGTGGGTGCTCCTCACCTACGCCTTTATCAGCCAGTAATAGCCGCTGGTGAACACCAAAGCGGTGCTGTTCATCGACAATAATCAGACCCAGTCGATGAAAGTGCACATCATCTTGAAACAATGCATGGGTGCCAACGACCAGAGGCGCTTCGCCGCTCGCTAGTTGCTGCAGGACGTGTTGGCGCGCTTGACCTTTGGTTCGGCCACTGAGCCAGGCCACAGACTGATCAAGGGGCGTCAGCCATGCGTCGAGGGTGGCGTAGTGTTGCTCTGCCAGCAATTCGGTAGGCGCCATAAAGGCCACCTGGTAGCCAGCCGCGATCGTATCGAGCGCCGCTCGCGCCGCAACCAGTGTTTTGCCTGAGCCCACGTCACCCTGAACCAATCTGAGCATGGGCTGTGTTTGTGCCATATCGTCGGCCAGCTCGATGGCAACGCGTTGTTGCGCGGAAGTGGGTGCAAAGGGGAGCGCCTTCAGAAACGCCGCCGTGGTGGGTGATGCCGGCGCGATGGCCGGTGCGGGGTGGCGGCGCTCGCTGTCCCGGACGCCCTGTACCGTGAGTTGATGCGCAATGAGCTCTTCCCTCGCCAGCCGAATTTGTGCGGGATGCGTTCCTTGCTGAATCTGACTGAGCTCCGCGGTCGGCGGCGGGTTGTGTAGAAAGGCGATGGCTTCGGTGAGGCTCACGTCATCATCTGTGATCCCGTCAAGTAAGTCCTCAGGCGGATCTTCGCTGAGCAGTGCGAGCGCCTGACTACAGAGCTTTCGCCATGTGCTTTGACCCAGACCGCTTACTGTCGGATAAACGGGTGTCAGTGCGGCCTCTAAAAGTTGCGCGCTCTCTCCCAGCCGGTATTCGGGATGCACCATTTCAATTTGCCCACCCACCCGCCGTGGCGTGCCAAACAGTTGTATAGAGGATCCTTGCTTGAACTGCGAGACTTGCGCCTGCCGAAAGTGGAAAAACCGCAGGGTGAGCAACCCGGTCCCGTCATCGACTTTGACCAAAAGTGTTCGTCTGCGGCCCATGGTCACGGCAGCGGCGCGGACCTCCGCCTCGATCACGGCATCGACCTGATCGCGCAACCCGCCTATGGCTGTGATTTTTGTGCGGTCCTGATACCTGAGCGGAAAATGAAAGAGCAAATCTTCCAGCGAGCAGATGCCGATGTCTGCGAGGCGGGACGCCATTTTGT
Source organism: Luminiphilus sp. (assembly GCA_024638905.1). Classification (GTDB taxonomy): domain Bacteria; phylum Pseudomonadota; class Gammaproteobacteria; order Pseudomonadales; family Halieaceae; genus Luminiphilus. Next base: position 22,752 of record JAHEJH010000006.1, on the reverse strand, counting down.
CCCCCACTCCTCGGAGGTCGGTAACAGGATGCTGAAGAATTGTTTGGCTCAAGTGCGCCCCGATCAAAAAAGGCCTCGTGGTAGGCTCGTATCTTAGCGATTGTTTGATAAGGCCGTGAAGCCATGCAGGTGTTGATCCTCGGCTGTGGTGATATTGGTACGCGGGTGGGCTTGTCCTTGCTTGAACGGAATTGGCGCGTTGCTGCGGCGCGGCGAAATCCCGAGCAGTTGCCTGGTCAATTTGACCGTTACGAAGTCAATCTAATAGATCCAGCAAGCTTCGCTGGGCTAAATACTGTGGCGCCAGACTATGTGGTGGTGACCCCGACCCCACAATCCTACGACCCCGCGGGGTATCAGGCGGGTTTCGCCGGGGTAGCCAAGACGCTCGCGAGTCAGAAGTGGATCGCGCAGTGCCGCCGAGTGATTTGGGTGTCTTCTACCCGGGTCTATAGTGAATCAGATGGCGGCTGGGTAGACGAACATTCGCCGCTGAATCTTGATGAGCCGCAAGCCAGCTCAATGATTGCCGGGGAAGCGGCGATTCGCCGTGCGTCGACCGCGACTATTATCCGCCCGGCGGGGGTGTATGGCGATCCACAGGGCATGCTGATGAGGCGGATCCGAGCAGGCGAGGGTGGCGCGACGGGTGCGCTCTATGGCAACCGGATTCACCGTGTGGACCTGTCGAGACTGATTGTTCATTGTTTGGAGCGCGATCACGCTGGTGAGGAGGTGCCACCGACCTTGGTTGGTGCTGACCATGATCAGACCCCGACCCATGAGATTGAGGACTGGTTGGCGGATCAAATCGCGGTCACGCTGGTCAGACCGTCCGATTCATCGCCTTCCCGCGCCCATCGCCGCTGTCGAAACGCCCTTCTGGAAAGGATTGGATTTACGTTGTCTTACCCTACCTGGCGCGAGGGCTACCGTGCGGCACTGGATGCGTAGTCTGATAAATAAACGAAGCAGTCCGCACGGGGCGTTACAGAGACAGAATAGCCTCGACTTCAATGCGCGCGCCCTTGGGCAGCGCCGCGACCTGAACGCAGGCTCTCGCGGGATACGGCTCCTCAAAGTGGCGCGACATGACCGCATTGACGGCATCGAAGTCACCAAGATCAGTCAGGGAGATATTGATTTTCACGGCATTATCCAGCGTGCCCCCCGCTGCTTCTGCGACAGCGCTCAGATTACTGAAGACCTGCTCTGCCTCTGCGCTGATATCGCCTTCGATCATCGTCATGGACGCGGGGTCGAGCGGTATCTGCCCTGATATCCAGACGGTATTCCCCACCTTGATGCCCTGAGAATAGGGTCCGATCGCCTGAGGCGCAGCTTGGGTAGCAATGACGGCTCTGTTAGACACAACGATCTCCTTCGGATGCGCGCGTAGCGCCTTATTGAATAACGGACTGATGAGGGCTGCAAGGCCGATAACAAAGCCACGACGGTGGGTTTTGAGATCCAAGAAATCGCTTATCGACGGGCGCTGCGCACCACTCTGAGCACGCCTTCGACGCTACGCAGTCGCTTCATAACATGCGCTAGATGGGTGCGGCTGCTGACCTGAAGCTCCAGATCGACAAAGGTGAATTCGACATCCTTGTTCTGTGTGGCAATGCGCTCGATATTGAGGCCAATGGCGCTGAGTCGTGTTGCCAGCACGGCGATCATGCCGCGGCGATTCTCAACTTGTACTCTGAGACCGACCGGATAATTTCGCTCGACCACCTCGTCCCAGTGCAGCGAAATCAATCGGTCCGGCTGCTCTCGCATTTCCAGCAGGTTGCGACAGCTATCCCTGTGCACCATCAGCCCCTTCTCTTGCCCGAGGTAGCCCTGGATCGGGTCTCCTGGCAGCGGGCAGCAGCATTTGGCATAGGTGACACCGACGCCTTCGGTGCCACGGATGCCCAGTGTGGCCGCCTCGCCGCCAACAGCTGAGTCGTCACTGGTAATGGTGAGATGGGCTACAGCAATGTGCGGTAGCGTATTGCCCAGTGCCACATCCACTAGCAAAGTCTCGATATCGGCTTTACCCAGCGCAGAGAGGGCAGACTGCATGGTCTCTTCTTCGATGGCATTCAGCCTCGAGCCATAAGCCATCAACGCCCTATCCAACAGATTGCGACCCAGCGCCAGTGAGTCCTCACGGCGCTGATCTTTTAGAAAGTGCCGGATGTGGGTTCTAGCACGGGCGGTCACCACCCAGTTCAGCCACGACGGACTCGGTCTGCCGGTTGGTGCAGTCACGATCTCGATTGTTGCGCCGCTTTCAAGCGGCTCTGACAGCGGCACCAGCTGATTGCTGACCCGTGCGGCGACACAGTGATTGCCAATATCGCTGTGTACGGCGTAGGCAAAATCGAGCGCGCAGGACCCTTTGGGTAGCTCAAGAATGTCTCCCCGTGGCGTGAAGACGTACACCTCGTCGGGGAAAAGATCGATTTTGACGTTCTCGATGAACTCCAGCGAGTCGCCCGCGCGTTGCTGCATTTCCAACAGACCCTGAACCCACTCACGCGCGCGGGTGTGGGAGATACTTGCCCCTGTTTCCTCGCTTTTGTATAGCCAATGGGCGGCGATGCCGTTGTTGGCCATATCTTCCATTTCATGGGTTCGGATCTGGATTTCAATGGGCACACCGTGCATGCCTTTCAGCACGGTATGCAAAGACTGGTAGCCGTTTGCCTTGGGAATGGCGATGTAGTCCTTAAACTCACCGGGCACCGGCTTATAGAGGCTGTGCACCATGCCCAGAGCGCGATAGCAGTCATCCACAGAGTCGACGATCAGGCGGAAGGCAAAGATATCCATCACTTGAGAGAAGGATTTCCGCTTGGCCTTCATCTTGTTGTAGATGCTATAGAGGTGCTTTTCCCGTCCCACGACGGCGGCATTGAGACCCTCACGGTCAAGGGTCTGGCTCAACTGGCCGCGAATCTGGTCAACCAACTGCTTCCTGTTGCCACTCGCCGATCTTCGCGCGGCCTCGAGCCGTCTGGCGCGCATGGGATAGAGCGCCTTGAGGCCGAGATCCTCAAACTCCATGCGCACGTCGTTCATGCCCAGACGCATGGCGATGGGGGCATAAATATCCAGCGTCTCACTGGCAATGCGCTTGATTTTCTCTCGGTTCAGTACACCCAGTGTGCGCATGTTGTGCAGGCGATCCGCGAGTTTCACGAGGATGACGCGAATGTCTTTCGCCATCGCCAGCGTCATTTTCTGAAAGTTCTCGGCTTGCCGGAGCTCCACCGAGTCAAACTCCACGTGGGTCAGTTTGCTGACACCATCGACCAACTCTGCGACCTCTTCGCCGAATTGGGCGCCAATGTCTGCTTTGTTGACGCCTGTGTCTTCGATCACATCGTGCAGCAGCGCGGCCATCAGGCTCTGCGCGTCCATGTGCATGCGAGCGAGAATGCTCGCCACCGCCAAGGGGTGAGTGACGTAGGGTTCTCCACTGCGCCGGGTTTGCCCGTAGTGAGCTTGCTCCGAATAATAGTAGGCTCGCCTGACCAGCTGCGCCTGCTCTAGCGGCAAATAGTCGGCGATCAGCTGCTCGAACGCCGCAAGCGAGCTGTTAGCAGAATGCCCCTCTCGGGGAATGGAATGAGCAGTAGGTTTTTGCCCCGGGCGGGTGCTAATACCGGGGAGAGATCCGCTGAGTGCTTGGAGTGTTGTTGCCACCACCGCCAGCGGACCCCGTTATCAGAGGATGGGCGTCTCGAAGCTGGCCGCCAGTTCTTCCTCTGCTTCGATTTCGCTTTCGCGGGCGAGTACTTCCGGGGTAATCAAACCCTCGGCGATTTCTCGCAGCGCGATGACCGTGGCCTTGTCTGAATCGTCCTCTACGAGCGGATCGCGACCACCGATGGCCATTTGCCGGGCGCGCTTGGAAGCGAGCATGACAAGCTCAAATCGGTTATCGACATTGTCCAGACAGTCTTCAACAGTAATTCTTGCCATGACAGCATGGTCTCCTTCATTTATGCCGCAGTTTAAAGCGGCCGCGCAGTATAGCGTAGGAATCAGCTTTGCACCGCCCCCATAACTGCGTAAATTTACCTGCCACTCATACCGTTACGGATCATCTAGGCGAGCAGATCCTCAATCAGATCCTGAAGAGCGGACTGCTGCTGGCCGGTTCTGAGTCGCAGTGAACGCACTAGCGCCTGTAGCGCCTCCAGTGCCGTCTCGAACTCGTCGTTGATGATCAGATAATCAGCCTCATCCCAATGCGATATCTCATCCCGCGCGGCACGCATTCGAATATCGATGGTACGTTCCTCGTCTTGACCCCGTGCTTGCAGTCTCGCTTTGAGGGCATCAAGTGAGGGTGGCAGGATGAAGAGCCACGCGCTGTCTGGTAACAGCTTCCTCACTTGCTGAGCACCTTGCCAATCGATCTCTAAAATGACGTCTGCCCCGTCAGACAGCCGGGATTCCAGTTGCACCAGGCTGGTGCCATACAGATGACCGAAGACCTCGGCTGATTCGAAGAATGCGCCGGCTTCGCGCATTTCATTGAAGGCGTCCGTCGAGATAAAGAAGTAATTAACGCCCTCGGCTTCGCCGGGACGTTGTGGTCGGGTTGTGTGCGACACGGAAACTTCAACCCGCTCATCCTGTTCCATTAACGCTTTGATCAGCGAAGTCTTGCCTGCGCCGCTCGGCGCAGACACGATTAACAGCTGTCCTCTTGTCGCATTCACACTCAAAGTCTACTCAATGTTCTGGATTTGCTCGCGCATCTGCTCGATTAACACTTTGAACTCTACCGAGACATTAGTGGTGCTGAGCGCGGTGGATTTCGAGCCCAGCGTATTGGCCTCGCGATTGAGCTCCTGCATCAGAAAATCCAGTCGCCTGCCGACCGGCGTGGCGCTTTGAAGGGCCGACTCAATGGCATCAAGATGCGCGTCCAGACGATCCATTTCTTCTTCCACATCGGCCCGCTGCAACACATACACAATCTCTTCTTCCAGCCGCATCGGCTCTGCTTCGATGTCGAGCGATTGCAGTCGGTTTAGCAGGCGCTGTCTGTGCGCTGTCTGGAGTTCGGGTAGCTGTTTACGGAGCGTGCCGAGATGCGCCCGCATCGCATCTGATCGCTGCTGAATCAGGGTGGCCAGCTTTGCGCCTTCTTGCTGCCGCTGCTCGCGCAGCCCTTCGAAGCACTGTCTGGCGGCATTGCTTGTCGCACTCTGGAGTGCTTCAAGATCGGTTTCGGGTTCGCTCAGCACGCCGGGCGAGAGCAACAGCGCCAGCTGGTCGGGCGCGCCGGCATCGGGAAATACGTCTGCTACCTCTGACAGAGCGGCCTTCAGTGCCGAGAGCCGCTCGCTATTTAGCGTGGCGGGCGTGCCTGAGCCACCGTCAGAGACGCGCACCAGCAGCTCGAGCTTGCCACGAGCAAAAAACGTCCCTGCCTGCTCGCGCAAGTTACCTTCAACCCTTCTCAGGGTGTCCGGCATCCTACACTGCAGGTCCAGGTAGCGATTGTTGACAGAGCGACACTCCACGGTGACCGTTAGGGCCCCCGTTGTTACACTCCCGCGGGCGAAGCCCGTCATGCTCTGAGTCACCGTTATTCCTCGACCAAGCGCGCTGCTAAGTGTAACAGCAGTGACCCGGACGGAACGTTACCTACAGCAGGAGAACCGTTATGGATACCACACCCGACCGACCCAGCGGTCGTGCCCCGGACGCCATGCGCGCTATTCAGTTTGAACGGGGATACACCTGTCATGCTGAGGGCTCAGTATTGGTTTCTTTTGGGCAGACAAAGGTGATCTGCACAGCGAGCGTAAGCGCAGGCGTACCCGGTTTTCTGCGGGGAAAAGGCGAAGGGTGGTTGACTGCGGAGTACGGCATGCTGCCGCGTTCTACAGGGTCCCGGATGGACCGGGAGGCGGCGCGTGGCAAGCAGGGCGGGCGAACGGTTGAAATCCAGCGACTGATTGGCCGCTCTTTGCGTGCGGCGTTGGATCTCAAGCTGCTGGGTGAGCGCACGATCACCGTGGATTGTGACGTGATACAGGCCGATGGTGGCACTCGCACGGCGGCCATCTCGGGCGCCTGCGTGGCAGTAGTGGACGCGCTGAACCATCTGCAACGCGCTGGTGAACTGGATTCAGATCCACTGAAACATTTGATCTCTGCGGTCTCTGTTGGCGTGTGGAATGGTGTCCCCGTGGCCGACCTCGATTACGCTGAGGATTCAACGGCGGACAGCGACATGAACGTTGTCATGACAGAGCACGGCGGTCTGATCGAGGTGCAGGGCACAGCAGAGGGCGCCACGTTTAGCCAGGAGGAACTCACGAAGCTGCTCGTGCTCGCTGCCTCAGCGGGGGAGGCGATCACTTCCGCACAGCGTGCTGCCCTCGAGCAAGGTTAGAGCTGCAGGTCGTAATCCATGATCACGGGCGCGTGATGAGAAAACGCCTGCTCGTCAAAAATAGCGCCCCGCTCAACCCGGCTTACCAGCAGCTCGGAGATGATTTGCGTATCGGTGCGCAGACCTCCTGCATCGTCGCCGTCAGGCCACCAGGTATAGGCTCCGGGATCTTTATCAGTCAGGGAGTAAGCGTCGGCATAACCGCTGTCGTAAAGATCCAGCAACCAACCACGTTCCGAAGGTGATAGCCCCGGCAGCACCTGGTTGTTGCCGGCGCCCTCTGCATCAGCATGATGCGCCATGAGCTCCCAGCCACCACAGAGAATGTAGCCGCGACGCTTGTGACGCACTTTTTCGAGGTGGCTACTCAGCTGTGAGAGAAAGTCCAGCTTGCTGGCCATGTTCTCAGGGCCGCCCGTGCCGCTCGGCACCAGCACTGAGCCCACGCTGATCTCATCGAAATCAGCCTGAATATATAGGCCCTGAGCGTCAAACTCCTCGAATCCGAGGCCCCAAATAATGGCCTTGGGAAGATGCTTGCTGTAGATGGCCACCCCGTTTAATCGAGGGTTCTCATAGTGATCCAGAAAATACGGATGGTAGTTCGCAGGGAAGAACGCCTCGCCCGACAAGTTATGCTCGGCGCAACGGGTATCTTGCAGGCAGATGATGTCTGCGTCTTGCGCAAACAACCAGGCAAGGCAGCCCATATCGGCCGCTCGCTCTAGCCCCTCAATGACAAGGCTGATGACCCTCATTGCTAGTCCTACCTGATTTGATCTCATATGATACGGTGAAATTCAGGAGCCAGACTGCGGCCCGGCGCGAATTCGGGGCTGTTGATCGCGGTTTGAACAACAAAACGCCATGGAGTGAGGTGTGAACACGACCACGCAGCGTTTCCAGCAGGATTTCATCGAATTGGCACTCGAGTGCGAGGTATTGCAGTTCGGTGAATTTGAGCTCAAGTCCGGTCGGATCAGCCCGTACTTTTTCAATGCTGGGAAATTCTCTACCGGTGGCGCGCTGGCGCGATTGGGGCGCTGCTACGCGACAGCCTTGCACGCCTCCGGTCTCCACGTCGATATGCTTTTTGGCCCCGCGTACAAAGGCATTCCTTTGGTGTCCACCACCGCGATGGCGCTGTCAGAGCAACATGGTATGGATCTACCTTTTGCCTTCAACCGCAAGGAAGCTAAGACCCACGGTGAGGGCGGTCATATTGTCGGCGCGCCGCTCGCCGGCGATGTGGTGGTCATTGATGATGTGATGACTGCGGGGACTGCCATTCGCGAGTCCATGGCTATACTCAATGAGTCGGGTGCGCAGGGTGCGGGCGTGGTGATTGGCCTCGATCGCTGCGAGCGGGGTGATGGTGAGCGCTCTGCCGTGCAGCAAGTCGAGCAGGATTGGGGGCTCACGGTGGTGAGCGTGGTCTCCTTGCACGATATTATCGCTTGGGTAGAAAGTAACCCCGCTATGGCGCAACACCTTGAGGCCTTGGAGCAGTATCGGGAGCGTTACGGTGTGGCGTAAATGCCTCTCCGCCGCGATTTTACTCGGCGCCTGCACGGGCAGCGTGACCGCCGCTGAACTCTACCGCTATCAGAATGAAGCAGGTGTTACGGTGGTTGATTGGGCGATCCCCGCTGCTTATGTGGGCAGTGGATATGAAGTGCTCAATGAGTCAGGCCAGATTGTGCGTGTTGTGCCGCCAGCGAAGACCGATACCGAGCTTGAGCGGGACGCTGTCGCTGCGCGCGCGCAAGAAGCCGAAGCTGCTGCCCAGGCAGCACAGTTGGAGCGCGACACTTTTCTGTTGCGGCGCTACAGCACGATTCAGGATATCGAGGCCGCGCGGGATCGTTCACTGAGAGAGCTCGACATTCGCATTGCTATTCTGAGTGGCCAACGTGACACGTTATCGCAGCAGCTCGCTCGGCATCAATCTGCCCTCGACACCGCAGCGCAGTCCGATGCAGCCTCGCCCCAGTACGAGGAAGAGACGGTGGCTGCGCTCAAAGCGGAAATCCAGAGCCTGGATGAGGCGAGCGAAGGCAGACAACAACAGGCCGCGGCACTGGCTGAGGCCTACAGCCGCGACATCGCGCGCTTTGCTGAGCTGGAGGAGATCGTCGCGCTGCGTCGTCAGATGAGCGTGACCCCCCCTTCACTCTAGCGCGGTAGCGATGGCACTCATGGGCTGCCGGTGACGGTGGGTTTCATCAAGCCACCAGACAGGTGTGCCCATTGATCTACCCATCCTTCCAGCGGACTGCGCCTGAAGTCGCTGCGACAGAATTGCGACACCCTACCTTCTGCCGCGGCCATGAGTAAGTTGGCTGCGGTAGCGACCGGCAGGCGGGTGCGGAGCTGCTCCCGCATCTCCGCCTCACGCAGATACTGCTTGAGCTGAGTCTCGAGGCGCTGATAAAGCTGCTCAACCTGCTGATGAAGTCGCAGCGACTCTCCGGTCAATGCCCGTCCCGTGAGTAATCGTGTGATGCCCGGGTTCTTCCCACAGAATTCCAGATAGATACACAGCAGTCTGTGGCACTGATCCAGCGCGCCGGCCTGCTCACCGGGGATGCGACCAATCAGGCCAAACAAGGTGTCTTCAGCAAACTCTAAGAGTGCAGCGTACATGGTACGTTTGGAGGGAAAGTGACGGTATAGAGCGGCTTCCGAGACCCCCACAGCCGAGGCAAGCCGGGCGGTTGTAATGCGGGTATCGGGGGCTTCCTCCAGCATCTCCGCGAGCGCCATGAGAATCTGCTGCTTACGGTCGACCTGAGCGGTAGGTGCGCTGTCCGGCATGAGCCCTCGAACGTCTGGGGTATGGGGCGATGCTAATCAGAGCGCGGCTTGGGTGCAAATCGCTCAGCGTCGAGAGCTGATCTGAGTCCCGATACCCTCATCCGAGAAAATTTCTAGCAGGGCTGCGTGCGCCACGCGGCCGTCGATGATGTGGGCGCTGGACACGCCGCCTTGTACGGCCTCGAGTGCACATTGAATCTTGGGCAACATGCCGCCGTGAATGACGCCTTGCCCAATCAGCTCCTCGACCTGCTGGGTATTGAGCCCGGTCAGAATGTTGCCCTCTGCGTCCAATAGCCCGGCCACATTAGTCAGGAGCATCAGCTTTTCCGCTTGCAGGACTTCGGCCAATTTACCGGCGACCAGGTCGGCATTGATGTTGTAGGTTTTGCCATCCGTGCTACCCGCAACCGGGGCAATCACGGGAATGTAGTCGCTGCCAATCAGCATGGTCAGGATGTCGGTATCGATGCTGGCCACTTCGCCGACTTGGCCAATATCCTTTGCCCCTTCGCGACTCCAGTCACCCGCGAGTTTTCGAGCCTGAATGAGCTGACCGTCCTTGCCCGTGATGCCAATGGCGCGGCCGCCGTTCCTGTGAATGCTGTCAACGATCTCCTTGTTCACCGAGGCGCCAAGCACCATTTCGACCACATCCATCGTGTGCTCGTCGGTGACCCGCATGCCGTCAACAAACTCGGACTCGATATTGAGACGCTCCAGCAGATCGCCAATTTGTGGCCCGCCGCCGTGCACCACAATCGGATTCATGCCCACCAGCTTCATCAACACCACATCGCGGGCAAAACTCTCCTGGAGTTCTGCATCCGTCATGGCGTTGCCGCCAAACTTGATGACAAAGGTCTTGCCCGTGAAACGTTGTATGTAGGGCAGTGATTCGGTCAGGATCCGAGCAAAATCCCCAGCCTCACCCTGATTGAGTGACATGGTGTTTAATCCGGCGCAAATAAAGCGCAGAGAATGATCCGCTGCGCGCTCAAAGGCAATGTGAAGATGCCGCAGATGGCGCTGAGCGCTGCCAGTGCGTCAGGCCTATCAAAACTGCGAGAATTAGCGGTCGAGCGTCGCGGCCACGGCGGCGACAATTTGTTCCGCGATCACCCGTTTGCTGGCTAAGGGCAGGCTTTTTTCCTCTGTCGCGGTGATCAGATGCACGGCATTTTGCTCAGAGCCGAAAGTCGTATCAGGGTCGCTGACATCATTGGCGATGATCATATCGAGCCCTTTTCTCTGTCGTTTTTCCCGGGCGTGATCCATCAGGGACGCGGTTTCGGCGGCAAAACCCACCACCATAGAAGGCCGGCTCGATGCTTGCGCGACGCAGGCGATGATGTCGGGGTTCTCGACCAGCGTGAGGATCAGCGGGTTGCCGTCTGCCTTTTTGATCTTCTCAGCTGACGTGGATTCTGGCCGGTAGTCAGCGACCGCCGCCGCACCAATGAACACATCAGCGCCCCCCGAGAGTGCCAGCGCCTGCTCGCACATCTCGGTTGCCGAGGTGACTGGATGCAGCGTGACCCGATTGGGTGCGTCCAAATGCACCGGCCCGGAGATCAATTCGACCTGTGCACCGGCCTCTGCGCAGGCCCCTGCCAGCGCAAAGCCCATTTTCCCGGAGCTGTGGTTGCTCAAATACCGGACGGGATCGATCGCCTCTAAGGTTGGGCCCGCGGTGATCACCACCCGGCGCCCTTCCAGTAGTCGGCTTTCAAAGCGCGCATTGACGGCGGCCACGATGCCTTCAGGGTCAAGCAGTCGACCCGGCCCCACATCGCCACAAGCCTGTTCTCCCGCATCGGGTCCGATAATTTGAATGTGCCGCGAGGCGAGCATCTGAATATTTTCTTGGGTCGCGGCGTGGGCCCACATTTGCTGATTCATGGCCGGTGCCACGGCGACTGGTGCGGGTGTCGCGAGCGCCACGGTGGTCAACAGGTCGTCGGCTCGACCCTGCGCGAGCCGTGCGATCAGGTCTGCTGTGGCCGGGGCAATGATCATCACGTCCGCCCAGCGCGCGAGCTCGATATGCCCCATACCCGCCTCAGCCGCCTCGTCGAGGAGCTCGGTATGGGTGGGCTCTCCAGACAATGCCTGCATGGTCAGGGGGGTAATGAATTCCGTTGCGCCCCGGGACAGCACAACGCGCACCAGCGCCCCCTGCTTTTTCAGCAGTCGTACCAGCTCCGCGCCTTTATAGGCTGCGATGCCGCCGGAGATGGCCACGAGAATGTGGCGCTGGTTTAACTGGCCCATAGGCCCCTCAATCCCCACATAAGATCGTGCGAACCCTAGCATTTGCGGGGGTTTTTGCACACTTGAGGTTATTGCCCTCCGGCCTCGCTTGCGCCTCCACAGCCCCTCTGGTATAAAACGCGCCCTTTGTAGATCTCGACGGGGACTCCCATGTCACGTGTCTGTCAGGTTACGGGTAAGCGGCCCGCATCCGGTAACAATGTTTCGCACGCCAAGAACCGCACCAAGCGTCGTTTCTTGCCGAACTTACATAATCATCGTTTTTGGGTAGAGTCCGAGAAGCGCTTTGTTTCTCTGCGCGTGTCTTCCAAGGGGATGCGTATCATCGATAAGCGCGGTATCGAGACCGTTTTGGAAGAGCTACGTGCTCGCGGCGAGAAAGTCTGAGGATTGAACCATGCGTGAAAAGATCAGAATGAACTCTACGGCTGATACAGGCCACTTTTATACGACGGATAAAAACAAGCGCACCATGCCCGATAAGCTTGAAATGAAAAAGTACGATCCGGTGGCGCGTAAGCACGTTGTGTATAAGGAAGCGAAGATCAAGTAATCGCTACGGCAAGCATCGAAAACCCCGGCCCTGAGCCGGGGTTTTTGTTTCTGAGTTCCGCACACCCGCTGACTGGCCTCCTGTCAGGGTGTGTGATCAGATAGCCCATGCGCTATCTCGAGTCGCAGTAGCAGCGGACGCCCATGCCAGAGTTACCTGAAGTTGAAACCACCTGCCGCGGTATCGCGCCACATATTGTGGGGCGCACTGTGTGCGAGGTGATCGTGAGAGAGCCACGTTTGCGTTGGCCCGTGCCGGCCAAATTGAATCAGCTGATGTCAGGCGCCCGATTTTTGTCTGTCAGCCGGCGGGCAAAATATTTATTAGTGACGACTGAGCGCGGCATTTTGATGGTGCATTTGGGCATGTCCGGAAGCCTGAGGATCATGCCTGCCGACACCCCGCCCCTGTTCCACGACCATGTCGATGTGGTGCTAGATGATGGCCGCTGCCTCCGGTATCACGACCCGAGGCGGTTTGGCAGTTTCCACTGGCTTGAATCAGAGCAACACCCGCTGTTGGATCATCTGGGGCCTGAGCCGCTGTCAGACACGTTCAATGGGGCCTATCTGTATGAGCGATCACGTGCGCGCCGCATACACGTAAAGCAGTTCATCATGGACGGCAAAGTCGTGGTGGGGGTCGGCAACATCTACGCCAATGAGGCGCTTTTCATGGCGGGTATTCATCCTGCGCGAGGAGCCGGACGTATCGCGGCGGCGCGTTACGAGCGGTTAGCGGGCACCATTAAGCAGGTTCTGGGTGCCGCGATCGAGCAAGGCGGCACGACGCTCAGGGATTTTGTCGGGGGGGACGGGTCTCCCGGATATTTTGCGCAGCAGCTGAGGGTATATGGCCGCGACGGTCAGCCGTGCCGGGTTTGTCAGCGCCAGTTGAAGGAAATTAGGCAGGGAGGCCGGAGTACGGTGCTGTGTTCTCAATGCCAGCGCTAAACGAGCGCGCGTATAACGCGACAGTCCACCAAGCCCCGATGATTCGGCGCTTATTTATCCCAGCTTGCTTTGCAGCGCCTCCGCCACTTTTGCTGGCACGAAGCCGCTGACGTCCCCGCCGAGACCGGCAATCTCTCTCACCAGTGAGGAAGAGATGTAGGACAGTTCGGCACTGGGCGTCAAAAAGACACTCTCAAATTCAGGATCCATGGCGCGATTCATATTGGCCAACTGAAACTCATACTCAAAATCAGCGACGGCACGCAGGCCTCTGAGTACGCAGTGAGAGTCCTGCGCGGTCACGAAGTCGATAAGTAGCCCGTTAAAGGGCAGGACCTCGGCGGCCGGCACGTGTTCCAAACAGGCCTTAGCCAATTCAACTCGGGTATCTGTGGAAAAAAGGGGTGCCTTTTTCTCACTGGTGGCAACGGCCACCACCACCCGCTCGAAAAGCTTCGCGGCGCGCTCTACCAGATCGATATGGCCATTGGTGATGGGGTCGAAGGTCCCCGGGTACACCACGGTATGGGTCAACACGAGATATATCCTCCAGTGATGTGTTCGAGCCTACACAAGTCTTGATAGCTGAACAAACGTGGCTGTCATGCGCTCTACCGCGGCGACAGTAGCCGGTAGCAGACGTCACCCGCCGTTTTCTCACGCAGCACATCGTAGAGCCCCTCGGGGACGGGCTCAGGCTGTGAGCGCGATGTCTCGAAGTAAACCCAGCAGTGCTCGACCAGTCGCTCGCCCTGCGCCAACAGCGTCAGGGTTGACTCGCCGAGGCGCGCATCGAAAGGGGGGTCTACAAATACGATGTCCCATGCGTCGCTGGTCTGGCGCAGATAATGCTCCGCCAGGTCGCAGTTCACGGTGCTGCACTCAGTGGCATCGAGAGTGTTGAGGTGGTGGCCGACGGCAGTGACGGCTTCTCGGTCAGCATCAACGAAGTCACAGTGCGCCGCGCCGCGCGATAGTGCTTCGATCCCTAGAGCGCCTGAACCGGCGAAAAGATCGAGACACTTTGCAGCCTGAAGGTGCGGCCCCAGCCAGTTAAAGAGCGTCTCCCTTACCCGATCTGCAGTGGGTCGCAGGCCTGGCCGATCCGGGAACTGGAGCTTCCGTCCACGCCACTGTCCACCGATAACCCGGAGCTGGGGGGTAGCCTGTTTGGCGCCACGTCGCATGCTGGTTCCTGTTTTTCTGGGTGCTAGACTGAGTGTTACCCAACGGTGCGTCTGTGTTTCGCCACGCCCAATCGACTCAGAGTGATCATGAAGCTATTCAAACGCCGCGCCAAGCCTGATGAGGTCAAAACCGAGGCGCTCGCTGACGGCGATAACCCAAGTACCCCGGTGTCCACTGACGATATTGCCGGGCGCTCGGAGGAGGCAGCAGACGCTTCCTCTGCACCGGCACGCGAGGCTGGGGGCGATGGGGTGTCAGATACGGGCTCGAGTGTTTTTGAGCGGCTGCGAAGCGGGCTCAGCCGCAGCCGAGGTCAATTGTCTGAAGGGCTTGCCGGTCTCGTGTTGGGCAAGAAGCAATTGGACCCGGCGCTCTTGGAGGCGCTTGAGGAACAGCTGATCATGGCCGATCTGGGGCTCGAGGCCACTGATAGGGTGTTGGAGTCACTGCGCCTGCGACTAGGCCGCAGTGAGCTGTCTGCGGAGGAGACGGTCATGTCGGCCTTGAAGGACACGCTCACCGAGCTACTGGCCGATCAGGAGTCTCCCCTCAGTATCAAGGCGCATCAACCTTTTGTCATTCTGGTGGTGGGCGTGAATGGTGCCGGAAAGACGACGACGATTGGCAAGTTGGCGCACCGCTTCAAGCAACAGGGGCACAGCGTCATGCTGGCTGCCGGTGACACCTTCCGGGCAGCCGCTGTAGAGCAGCTGCAGGCCTGGGGCGAGCGCAATGATGTGCCGGTGATTGCCCAACACACGGGCGCCGATAGCGCTTCAGTTTTGTTTGATGCGCTGCAGGCGGCCGCGGCTCGCGACGTGGATGTGCTGATCGCGGACACGGCAGGACGGCTTCAGAACAAGTCCCACCTGATGGATGAGCTCAGTAAGGTAGTGCGTGTAATGCGCAAGCAGAACGAGAGCGTGCCCCACGAAACGCTGTTGGTGCTCGACGCGGGCACCGGCCAGAACGCAGTCTCTCAGGCGGTGGAGTTTGATCAGGCCGTCGGTGTCACGGGCGTCGCGGTGACCAAGCTCGACGGCACGGCACGAGGCGGAGTGCTGTTCGCCATCGCACACAAGTTGAAGCGTCCGATACGTTTTATTGGCGTGGGCGAGCAAGCCGATGACCTGCGTGACTTCAGTGCCCGGGAGTTTGTTGATGCGCTGTTGGATGACGGCTAGGGGGCTGCGGCAGTGATTGAGTTTGAGCGGGTGAGTCGCTGTTTTGGTGATCAGGACGCGCTACGCAGTCTCAATTTGACGATCGAGCAGGGAGAAATGGCCTTTCTGACCGGTCACTCGGGTGCAGGCAAGAGCACCTTGTTGCGCCTTCTGTTGTTGCTGGATCGACCCAGTAGCGGAGACATCCACGTAAATGGTGAGCCGACCAGCAAGATCCGGTCGCGCATGGTGCCGCGTTATCGCCGACGTTTCGGAGTGGTGTTTCAGGACCACAGGCTGCTGTTTGACCGCAGCGTGCACGACAATGTGGCGCTGCCTTTGGTGATGGCGGGATTCTCACCTACCGACACTGCTCGCCGGGTGAGAGCCGCGCTGGACAAGGTTGGTCTGTTGTCCCATGAGCAGGCGAATCCCGCTGTGTTGTCGGGGGGTGAGCAGCAGCGGGTAGGCATCGCTCGGGCGGTTGTCGCAAGGCCTGAATTCCTCATCGCTGATGAGCCCACGGGTAACCTGGACCCCCAGCTGTCTTCTGAGATCATGTCGTTATTCGAGGCATTCAACCAGGTGGGCGTGACGGTGCTGGTGGCGACCCACGATTTGCCGCTGATTTCCCGGCTCAGGCATCGGATTATCACGCTCCATGAAGGGCGTCTTGCCGGTGTGACGGCACAATGAGTTCATCATCGCGACAGACCAGAGAAGGATGGAGTCGAATAGCGGCTTGGCGCTCGCAACACCGTTGTGCTGCAACCAGTAGCTGGCAAAAAATAATAGCCAGACCCGTCGCAACCGGCATGGTCTGGCTCGTTGTGGCGATCTCACTGGCGCTGCCCGGCGCCATGCTGCTGACACTCGATAATTTAAGACCACTGATCCCCGATCTGGAACGACCGGCGCAGGTATCGGTCATGCTGGCCGGGGTGCTTGACCTCGAGCAGGCTGAGGCGCTGCAGCGCGAATTGGCAACATGGGAGAGCGTCGAAGATGTGACCCTGGTGCGTCGAGACGAGGCGCTGGCTGTATTTGGAGAGCAAACCGGACTGTCAGGCCTGCTGATGTCGCTGGACCATAACCCGCTGCCGCACGCATTACTGGTGTCATCCAGTGCACCCCGCACCGACGCGGCCCTCAGTCAGCTGGTTGAAGCGATCGATGCCCTGTCAGGCGTCGACAGGGCCATTATCGACAATCAGTGGATGAGCCGCCTCAAACAGGCCCTGCTCGCTACAGAGCGCTGGGGCATTGCTCTGGGTGCCGCCATGGTGCTGGGTGCGATTCTTGCGCTGGCCAACACGCTGCACCTTGCGGTCGATGCCCGGCGCGAGGAGATTTTGGTGGTGCGGGTGATCGGCGGTTCCCCGGGTTTTATCCGCCGGCCTTTTTTGTATACGGGCTTGTATTTTGGTGCGGGCGGCGGGCTACTCGCGGGGGTGATGTTGTGGGTGTTGAGCCTCTGGATTGCAGGCCCGGTCAACGCGCTATTTGTCCTGTACGGCAGTCTTGGCCAGATTCAGGGCCCGGGTGTTGGCTACCCATTGGCACTGATTGGGCTCGGCGCGGGCCTGGGGTGGCTGACCTCCTGGGCCGCTTCAGCACGCTATTTCAGCCGCCTTGAGGCGTCGTGAGTGCCGCTAACACGCTGAATTTCGGTATTTTTCAGGGTTTAGCACTCTGCATAGGAGAGTGCTAAAATACGCGCCCACGAGCCGTTTGGAGGCGACTGACATGACCGATACAACGCGTGCACTGACGCTGCCCAACAGTGCAGTGCTGAATATGGCGCCCGGCGCCAACTTGTCTGCCTATGTTCAGGCCGTGAGCAGCATTGCCGTGCTGTCCGCCGAGCGGGAGCGTAAGCTGGCAGAGCGCCTCTTTTATGAGGAGTGCGTTGATTCGGCGAGAGAGTTGGTGCTCGCGCATCTTCGTTTCGTGGTGCACATTGCCCGCAGCTACTCCGGTTACGGTTTGGCTGAGGCCGATTTGATCCAAGAGGGCAACGTTGGCCTGATGAAGGCAGTAAAGCGTTTTGACCCGAACAAAGGCGTGCGGCTGGTCTCTTTTGCGGTGCACTGGATCAAGGCCGAAATGCATGAATACATCCTCCGCAACTGGCGCATTGTCAAAGTCGCGACGACCAAGGCTCAGCGAAAACTGTTTTTTAATCTCCGCAGTCAGAAAAAAGCGCTGGGGTGGCTGTCAGCTGAGGAAACCCGTGCTATCGCCGCTGACCTCGGCGTTGATGAGGCAGAGGTCACGCGCATGGAGGGCCGTCTGGCCAGCCGGGATGTGGCCTTCGATGCGCCCACTGACAGTGATGAAGACGACGCCTGGCAGGCGCCGCAGTATTTTCTGACAGATGGTCAGGCGGACCCTGGTCAGCTGGTCGAGGCGGAGAACTTTGCAGAGGACAGCTCGGCGAGACTGCAGGTTGCGCTTAAAGAGTTGGATGCGCGAAGCCGCGATATTCTCGAACGTCGCTGGCTAGCAGAAGATAAGCCTACGCTCCACGAACTGGCGGCGGAGTATGAGGTGTCGGCAGAACGCATTCGGCAGCTCGAAGCCAATGCGATGAAAAAACTGCGCACCGCCATGGTCGCGTAGCCACGACCTGACAGATTTATCTCGGCCCAACTTGACGCCGTGGGATCCTCCGAGCCCCCGCTGACCCATCGTATTCGCAGCTTTGTGATGCGTGCTGGCAGAATGACGCCTGCTCAGGAGCGTGGCTGGCAAGACGGATTTCCGCGCTTTGGCCTCACGCTGCAAGCAGGGCAACTCGACTGGGAGCAAGCTTTTGGCTTTGCGGGCCAACGCGTGGTTGAGATTGGCTTTGGCATGGGCGATAGCCTGCTGCAGATGGCGCAGGCCGACCCCGCCGCCCAGTTTATCGGCATAGAAGTTCACCGGCCCGGTGTCGGCAGACTGTTATCTCAACTTCTAGTTGCTGAAACCCGAAACCTGCGCGTTTATGCCGAGGATGCCGTGGAGGTGATGGAGCAGTGTTTGGCTCCGAATACAGTGGACGCCATCCACATTTTCTTTCCCGACCCTTGGCATAAAAAGCGCCACCACAAGCGACGACTGATTCAGCCTAGGCTGGTTCACAATCTGGCGACCCTCTTGAGGGCAGATGGCTATCTGCACCTCGCCACCGATTGGGTGCCGTATGCCGAGCACATGTTTGAAGTGCTGGATGGCGAGCCGCTCCTTGTGAGCGCGGCCGGCGAGCCGGCCACCGCGGTGCCCCGACCGGACTACCGACCCCCCACTAAATTTGAGGCGCGCGGCAAACGGTTGGGACATGTCGTACAGGACCTGATTTACCGTAAGCGTCCTTGACGCTGCAGCTGCCCCTCATCTTGGCTTACTGCTGACCCGCTACCTCAGCGTCTTGGTGTCGCCTTGATCTATCGCCCTTTGCGGGGCCGGTTATAGAAAGGTTTCGATGACGCTATCTAAAAACTGATACCCCAGCGGTGTGGTCACAAATTGACCTGTGCCAGGCGCTTCAAGCCAACCACGGGATACGGCCGTCTCTGCCGCGGTGGTCAGCTGGTCGACAGTATTGCCCGTCGTTTGCGTAAAGTGAGCGACCGGCACGCCCGATCTGAGCCGTAACGTATTCATGGCGAATTCGGTGATCTTCTCTGCAGGGGAAACCGCGACAGCTCGCGGCGGTGACAGGGGCGACGACGTCGTCACGGCAAGATAGTCTGCGGGTGCCCGGGTACGCTGGGTGCGAATAATGGTGCCGTCGGGCAGAGAGATCTTGCCGTGGGCGCCTGCTCCCAGCCCGATGTAATCGCCAAAGCGCCAGTAGTTCAGGTTGTGTCGGCTCTCTTCTCCCTCTCGGCTAAACGCAGACACTTCGTATTGATGAAGCCCTGCGTCAGCGAGAACGCCTTCGCCCGCTTGCTGAATCGATTCGAGGCCGCTCTCGCCGGGAAGCACCGGTGGCGTCGACCAGAAGCGGGTGTTGCGCTCGATTGTCAGCTGGTACCACGAGATATGGCCAGCGCTTCTGCCCACGGCCTCCGTGAGGTCTGACTCGGCCGATTGTGCGTGCTGCCCCGGCAATCCATGCATCAGATCAATATTCCATCGCCGGAAATCGGCGGCGGCGACTATGTCCAGTGCGCGGCGGGCGTCGTCGCCTGAGTGAATCCGCCCCAAGGCCTTGAGCGCGCGGTCATCGAAACTTTGCACACCTATGCTAAGCCGGTTCACGCCAGCCGCGCGGTACTCGGCGAACCGGCCGCGCTCAGCGCTGCCGGGATTACTTTCCAGCGTGATCTCAACATCGCGGGACAGGTTTGCCCTGATTGATATTCCCTCGAGGAGCGTGCCAAGCCAGCGACCCTCAAACAAGCTGGGCGTGCCGCCGCCAATAAAAATAGAGTGGATAGGTCGGTCATGCCACCACGCCTGCTGGCTGTCGAGATCAGCCAGAAGGGCTTCGACGTAGGGTTGTTGTAGGGAGTCTGCAAAGCCTTCGTGGCTGTTGAAGTCGCAATAGGGGCATTTGCGCGTGCACCAGGGCAAATGAATATAGAGCGATAGCGGCACCGCCTGTGGATCGATCATGCTTCCAGTTGTGCCAGTAACTGTTGAACAGCCAGTGCGCGGTGACTGACGCGATTTTTTTCCTCTGCTGACAACTCGGCGGCGTGCTGTTCATAGCCATCTGCCACAAACAGGGGGTCATAGCCAAAGCCTCCAGCGCCGCGGGGTGCGGTGGCGATGCGCCCGTGCCATCGCCCCTCAGCAATGAGGGGTGTGGGGTCGTCTGCATGCTCCAGCAACACCAGCACCGCAATATAGAAGGCTGCCCGATCCTCAGCCTCGAGTGTTGCCATGTTTTCCAGTAGTAGTGCGTTATTGGCCGCGTCGCCGCCTCCGGAGTAGCGCGCCGATCGTAGGCCGGGCGCACCTCCAAGAGCGGGCACAACCAGTCCAGAGTCATCGGCCAGTGCCGCACAGCGGGTCTGCGCGCAGGCGTGCCGGGCCTTGATCAGCGCGTTTTCGACAAAGGTGCTGCCTGTCTCCTCCACGTCGCCAACACCCAGCTCCGCTTGGGGACATACCTGCCATTGGCTGGCGAGCACTGCCTGAAACTCACGGATTTTGCCCGGATTGTGGCTGGCAATGATCAAGCGAGGTCGTGCGTCGTCAGACATCGCCTAGTCCTGCCGCCACAGCTGCACTTTCATTTTATGCTCGAAAACCGAGGCCGCGCCCTCCGGCTGAAAGGTGAACTCAAAAAAACGGTATTCCCGATCCAGAAATTCGAACGGCACGATGTAATACGTGGCGCGACCCTCGCGAATCTCCTTGACCCGCATGTCACCACCCGTGATCAAGTCCCAGGTACGGCCCTCGATTTTCATCGGCCGACCCGCGATGTCTCCGGTGTCGGCATCGCGGACTGACAGCGTCAGGATCGCCTTGTCGGCCCCGCGCGCAATGCCGTACTCGGCGGCGACTTCTGGTGACAGGAAAGTGGTGTAGACAATGCTGTGGTGGAGCTCGAACTGCTCGTATCGCGTCGACTGCTGTGCCGCGGCTGGCAGTACACAGCACGCCAGCAGCAGTCCGACAATCAGGTGCCAGCGCGACGTATGCGATAGATCGCGCTGCTGGCAAACACGTTGGGAAGCCATCTGCCCAACAAGTGCTGAGCGGGCCCCGCAATGGTCGCTCGCTCGATAATATCGATGTCTAGTTCTGAACACAGCGACTCAAAGTCCTTGACGGTGCAAAAGTGAATGTTGGGGGTGTCGTACCACTGCCGCGGCATCGCCCGAGACATGGGCATGCGGCCCTTCAATCCCAGGTGGAGGCGGCAGAGCCAATGTCCGAAATTGGGGAAGGACACAACGGCTTCATCACCAATATCGACCATACGCTGCAGCGCGATATGCGGATGTGTCAGCTCCTGCAGGGCATGCGCCAACACGACGACATCGAATCCGTTGGTTGAAAAGCAATGCAGGCCGTCGTTAATGTCTTCCTGAATGACATCCAGTCCCTTGCTGACTGACGCAATGAGATTGTCGGGGTCGATATCCACGCCAACACCAGTGGTGTCCCGTTCGTCCCGCAGGCGCGCTAAAAAGGCGCCATCTCCGCAGCCGAGATCCAGCACACGACTACCCGGTGTAATCCAGCCAAGCACGGTGTTCAGATCCAGTCGAGTCATGATGGACCTACCCGGCGCATCCACTCACTCAATAGCTGCTCGTAGTGAGAATTCGGAAGCAGAAACCCGTCGTGACCATTATCGGTTTCAATGTTGGCGTAGGTGACGGACTTGCCCGCTGCCATCAGCGCATCCCGAATCTCGATTGATCGCTGAGGTGGAAAACGCCAGTCCGAACTGAACGAGGCCACCAGGAAATTAGCCTGCGCATTGGACAGGGCGGCGGTGAGGTCGCCACGGTGCTCCCCGGCCAGATCAAAAAGGTCCAATGCTCGCGTCATCAGGACGTAGGTGTTGGCGTCAAATTGGGTGGAGAAGCGGCTACCCTGATGGCGCAGATAACTCTCCACTTGAAAGACCCATTCTGCATTGTCGTTCGGCGTAAAACTGCCTTCTCGCAGCTCCCGGCCAAAGCGGTCACTCATGCCGTCGGCAGACATATAGGTGAGATGGCCGACCATTCGCGCCAGTGCAACGCCCCGCGTCGGCAGTGCACCCGCTGCGAGATAGTCACCCTCATACCATTCCGGGTCGGAGAGGATGGCGTGGCGCGCGATTTCGTTGAAGGCAATATTCTGTGCAGTGAGGCCTGGTGCTGCGGCCAGCGCGACGCAGTGCTCCACCCAATCGGGAAAATCGACCGCCCACTGCAGGGCCTGCATGCCGCCCAGACTCCCGCCCATGACGGCGGCCCAGCGCGAAATGCCCAGGTGCTCGGCCAGCCACTTCTGGCTGCGAACCCAATCCTGAACTTGGGGTTGTGGAAATTGGCCGCCCCAGGGTTTTCCTGTGTCCGGGTTGATCGTATTGGGGCCTGAGGACCCGTCGCAACATCCCAAATTATTGGAGCAGACCACGAATAAACGCTCGGTATCGATCGGCTTACCCGGGCCGATTGCCAGATCCCACCAGCCTGGACGGCGGTCATCGCCTGCGTGGAACCCTGCCGCGTGATGCGAACCCGATAACGCATGGCAGATCAGCACGGCATTATCGCCGGTGCTGTTCAGTTCGCCATAGGTCTCGTACACCAGCTCATGGCTGCTGAGCGCGACGCCGTTGGCGAAAGCAAAGGGTGTGTCGCATTTGGCGATCTGTGGTGTCACCACCCCGATACTGCCTGCAGGGATCGTCTCGCTCACGTTAGAGCCCGAAAACCAGTCCCGGAGGCA
>JAHEJH010000004.1 GCA_024638905.1 Luminiphilus sp. | reverse complement strand
TGCAGGAAGCCGGCGTGGATCCCGGGGGTTTTACCGGCACGGCCGCCGATGTGCGCGCAGCGATTCAACAAGCCAAACGGGAGCGCTCTGATCGTCTGGGCTTGGGCTACGAGCGATTTTCTGACGGCCAACTCTCGGACAGCTGGGCGACGGGCATCTTTCCCAACGTGCAAATTGGCTGCCACCCCGAGGCCATCTTTTTGATGCGCTTCATCCCCCACGACACCGACCCAGAGCGTTTTTGGTACGACACCATGACACTCATGTTCCCGGTGGATGACCCCGACTACTGTCCGCCCGCGTGGATGGGGCTGCCCGAGGGTACAGATGTCACCGGCAGCGTACGGCCCGAGACCGAGAATTATCTGATCGACGAGGACCCCGGGCTGGGTCTGGTATTGAGTCAGGACGCCGCGTTCCTGCCGTCAGTGCAAGAAGGCATGCGCAGCAAGGCTTTCAAAGGACAACTCTGGGGTGAACAGGAACAGCGGCTGCGGCATTTCCATGTGGAATTGGAACGCCGATTGAATGCCTGAGCTGAGAGGCATCTGCCCGCTCTCGCAACTGAACTTGCGGTAATGGAAGCCGCTAGCCCCCATCCAAACGCTCAGCACGTGGCCAGCCCCTCATTGTGGTGGGATGGCCTCGAGCGTGCCGCAGTCGCGCCCCCCCTTGAGACGGACACTACCGCTGACATCGCGATCATAGGCGGGGGCTACACGGGGCTCTGGACCGCCTATTTTTTGAAGCAGATCCAACCCGACCTCGACATTGCGCTGGTCGAAGCCAAGCACATCGGGCACGGCGCCTCCGGGCGCAACGGTGGCTGGTTAATGGGGACGCTTGAAGGCTGCGATACATTTACTGACGACAGCGGAATGCTGCCAATAGAAGCGCGGCAGCAACTGACACAACTGGTCTCACGCGCAGCCGAGATCTTTGCCAAAGAGGGCATCGACTGCGATTTTCACCACGGTGGATGCGTGATGGCCGCGGCACGGCATGACGCACAGGTCGCGCGAGCACAAAAAATGCTCGCTAGTTTTCGGGGCCTGGGTTTTGGAGAAGACGACTACCGCTGGCTCACCGCGACCGAACTCAGCGATCGCATTCACGTTGCGAACCCGGGTGGCGCGGTATTCACACCGCACGTGGCCCGTATTCAGCCAGCCAAACTGGTGACAGGGCTGGCGCGGGTGGTCAAGTCGCTTGGCGTGCGGGTGTTTGAACATACCCGTGCTCACGCGATTCAACCGGGCGTAATTCGCTGCGACCGCGGCAGCATTCAGGCCGGGCAGATTGTGATCGCCACCGAGGGCTATTCCGAGGCCGGTAACCCGCTGCACCGGCGACTGATTCCGGTGCAGACCGGCATGGTCGCCACCGAACCCTTAAGTGACGCGCAATGGTCAGGCCTGGGCTTTGCCAACACCGAGACGTTCGCTGACTGCACCCGTGCGGCCACTTACCTGCAGCGGACAGCCGACAATCGATTGGTGATCGGTGCACGGGGCCACTATCAGCCCGGGGGCGTGCCACAACACGGGCTTGGAGACTCACTGGCCACCGGGCAGCGGCGAGAGAAGATCGCCCTCAGTCTGTTTCCCCAGCTTACCGGCGTGCGCTTTACCCACAATTGGGGCGGCAGCGTGGGCGTTCCCCGCGGCTGGCACCCGCATGTCATCCACGACGCTTACTCCGGTATCGCCACCGCAGGTGGCTACGTCGGTGAAGGCGTCGGCGCCAGCTTTCTATTTGGCCAAACGCTGGCTGAACTGCTCACAAAAGAGCACACAGACCGGACACAACTGCCGTGGGTGACACGGCGCACACTCGAAGAGCTCAAGCGCTGGGAACCCGAACCGTTTCCGCAGCTTGGTCTCAAGGCCACAATGATGGCCTTCACCGCAGAGGAGTGGCTGCTGGATCGATACGGCAGGGGCATGCCGGTCAAAGCCGTGGGCTGGCTGTGCGACCAGCTAGACCCGCACTAACTCAACCGCACCGCCGCGTCATCGCTAACGAGTTTTCCGCGCAAACGCCTGATTATGGCGCTGCCCAGAGGCATCATGATCAGTATCAGGAGGAAAAAGATCCAATGGTGCCAAACCGGCAATGCTTCCCAGAATTGCCGCTGCACCATCACTCCGATGATCAACATATCCACCGTTGCTGCCGCGAGACACACCTTTTGCCACCTATCCGAGCCGCCGATCAGGGCGACCGTCATACCGCATAGCAGTAGGACTGCCGCTTGAAACACCTCGATAGATACCACCAAAGGCAGGTAAAAAGTTCCTCCCAAATCATTGACTTTGCTGGGGAAAAAACTCAGCCACCATCCCAGAAGTGGCAGACATAACACGCCGTACAGTATCGGAGCGGCGCACAAAGACGCCAGCAGTCGTAACCATTTCATTGTGCCCAACCCACGCTTCACGCCGTTCGACAGCATATCAGGCGTGCCTTTTTTGGGCGGCCCCCCCGCCATTGCCCTGTTCTTAAAGAAGTATCGCTATATTCAATGCTGGCCACCTCTCAGCCAATCGGATTCGTGCTGGCAAATGTGTATACTTTGGCCCCCAATCTCTGGCGTGGAGAAGAGCAATGAATGCCCCGCAGCAAGTCGCAGTCAGCCCCGACGTTGAAATCAAAATGCAGGATGCGCTCAAGGCGCAGCGAGAAAGCTACCTGCAGGAAGGCTTTGTCTCAGCGGAGACCCGTATCGATCGCCTGAATCGCGCGATCGACGTGCTGGTCCGCCACGCGGACCGCATCAGCGAGGCCATTAACAAGGACTTCGTGTGCCGGCCTGACCAGGTTAACCTGATGACCGATGTGGCCGCCTCTATCGGCTCCATGAAACACTGCCGCAAGCACCTCAAGAAGTGGATGAAGGACGAAAAGCGTCCCTCTACCTTCCCGTTGGGGCTGCTCGGCGGTCGCTCACATATCCAATATCAGCCCAAGGGCGTGGTCGGTATCGTCGCACCCTGGAACTTCCCGGTGGCAATGGTGTTCCAGCCGCTGGCTGGCATCCTCGCCGCAGGCAACAGGGCCATGATCAAGCCCTCCGAATTCACTCCGGAGACCTCCAAGGTGATCGAGGAAATCGTCGCCGAGGCATTTGACCCCACTGAAGTCACCACCTTCTCTGGCGGCCCCGAAGTCGGTCAGGCGTTCTCGGCCCTGCCCTTTGACCACATGATCTTCACCGGTGCGACCAACATCGCCCGTCACATCCTCACCGCCGCGGCACGTAATCTTGTGCCGGTGACACTGGAACTCGGCGGCAAGTCGCCGGTGGTAATTTCCCGCTCAGCGGATCTCGAACAGGCAATGCAGCGTGTGATGCTGGGCAAGACGCTCAATGCCGGCCAGATCTGCCTCGCACCTGACTACCTGCTGGTGCCCGAGGAACAACTGGAAGAAGCGATTAGCCTTGCGACCAAAGCAGTCAACGAGATGTATGCAAGCCTGCGCGACAATGACCAGTACACCTCGGTGATCAACGAACGTCACCACAAGCGCCTGAGCGGCTACCTTGAGGATGCCGAGCAACGCGGTTGCCGCATCATCCCGCTAAACCCCGCGAATGAGGATTTCAGTAACGGGACCAGCAAAATTCCGCCCACGCTGATCGTATCGCCTGAGCGTGACGCGCTCTGTATGGAAGAGGAAATCTTTGGGCCGCTGTTGCCGATCCGTACCTACAAGCACTTTGATGAGACCATCGACTACATCAATGCCAACCCCCGTCCGCTGGCCGCCTACTACTTCGGCACGGACAAGGGCGAAGAGGAAGCCTTCCTGCATCGCACCACCTCTGGCGGTGTGTGCATCAACGATGTGATCTTCCACATCGCACAGGAGGACATGCCCTTTGGCGGCGTCGGACCGTCTGGAATGGGCTCCTACCATGGCATAGAGGGCTTCAAGACCTTCAGCCACGCGAAGTCGATCTACAGCCAGACGCTGAAGTTCAACGTGGCCAAGCTAGGTGGCATGCTGCCGCCTTATGGTAAGACCAGCGATAAGACCATCAAGGCGCAGATCAAAAGCTGATCATCACAATGTCCGCGCCTCGCGG
Source organism: Luminiphilus sp. (assembly GCA_024638905.1). Taxonomy (GTDB): domain Bacteria; phylum Pseudomonadota; class Gammaproteobacteria; order Pseudomonadales; family Halieaceae; genus Luminiphilus. The sequence goes on along the minus strand of JAHEJH010000004.1, from coordinate 20,109 downwards.
TGCCGATGAGATAACAAGCCATAAAAAACCCCGCAGCAGCGGGGTTTTTTATGCGCAGTCTCGGGCCTACTTCAAAATATAGGCCTGCACCACCAACTCTCTAGTGAGCGGGTTGAACTTGATGACATCGAGATTCATGGTGTTGTCGGTGATGTTCACCACGTTGCGCATCACGACCACACCGTCAACCAGCTCCCAGAAGCCCTGGAAACGACCCGACGCGTAGCCGTCGGGTGTAAAACCGCGACCTTGACCATCAACGGTGCCGCCCGTGCGAGCCGCGTTGTAGCTGAGGTGATAGGTGACATACACCTTGCCATACCCTTCCATATCGCCTTCGGCACTCACCGAAGTGACGTCCTCTCCTAGTACCACCGAGGTCACATTCATGGGCGCATCTGGCTGTCGCTTCTCAAGCCCCAGATCGCCGTGACCATCCGCCAGCGCCAGCGGCGTGAAACACATCAAACAAGCCAATAACCATTTTTTCATCATCTTCCCCTTATTCAGTTGTATTAAGTGAATGCCGTGGCGCTCCCTGCCCTGTCTGTGCTCCCGCTCACCACCATACCCAAGCACACCGAAAAAATCAGCGCGGGCGGATCACATGAAGCAGTAGGTATGGGCCCTAGGCTAAACGATCACTCGCACTGCACGTATGATGAAATGAAGCAAGCTAGTACTAAGATGTGTAAGACCTCAACTCTCAGCGCAGAATGCAGTAACATCGAAAGATGTCTAGGTGGCTAACGTCAGACGGAGCTTTTTTGCCGCTCAGGGAAATTGTCCGAGTTGTTGGGGCATTACTGGCATTAGGCCTGTTAGTGAGCTGCACCCCGTCCTGGCAGCAGCCCATTCCCGTTGATCAGATCGATTTTATGTCAGCAGGACAAACAAGCAGTTCTGCAGGGGCAACTGTGACCGTATCAGTACCCTCACAGACAGAAACCAAACAGCTATTTGGCACAGATCTGTATGCCGCTCGTGTGCAGCCTGTTTGGATAAAAGTGGACAATCAGACGACACAGGATCTCATCCTGTTGCGCAATGCTATTGATGACGCCTACATCTCACCGGCCGAAGCCGCTTATCTTCGGCACTCGGGGTCCAAACAAACCAAGCGCGAGATGGATGTCTTTTTTCAGGAGAGTGAATTCCAAAACCCCATTGAGGCGGGCAGCACCGTTAGCGGCTATGTCTTCACGAATCTCGACGAGGGCTTCAAAAGCGTCAATGTCGACTTGCTGGGAGACGATCTGCTGCTCAATTTTGTTTTCACTATGAAAATACCAGGACTGAACGCCGACTTTGAATATGTAGACCTCGACACCCTCTATCCCAGCTACGAAGATATCGATGATGTGGCCGCCTTTCAGGCTCGATTAGAGGAAGAGCCCTGCTGCACTTTCAATAAATCCGGCACTGCGGAAGGAGACCCATTGAACATCGTCTTCGTAGGTACCCGTCAGGCCATCGTCTCGACACTTGTTCGCCGTGGCTGGCAGGCCACTGAAGTGAATCATATGAAATCCGCAATGAAGACGACCCGCTCGTTTTTCTTCGGTAGACAGTACATGTACTCGCCGATCAGCCCGCTGTATTTATACGGGCGAACCCAAGATATAGGGATACAGAAAGCGCGACATTCGGTCAGCCGTCGTAACCATATGCGACTGTGGCGCGCGCCTTATAACTTTCAAGACCAAGAGGTATACATTGGGCAGATCAGCCGAGACATTGGTGTGAAATTTCAGAAAAAGACCATCACCACGCACGCGATCGATCCCTACGTTGATCACACTCGCGAAGGTCTGCTGGAAGATCTCGCCTATTCAGAGGGCCTCAGCGCAATCGGTTATGTCGCGGGTTCGCGGATATCGACCGAAGAAGATACCCACTACAACTTAACCCCTGACCCCTACTATTCAGATGGTTACCGCGCCGTGTTTTTCTTCAGCGAGACGTCGGTATCACTCTCTGAAATTGATCAGCTGCTGTGGTTACCCGAGTGGCATCCAAGGCTTGAAGGGAGCTTTGACAAGGCGCAATGAACCTTTTTAGGAATGCTGGCAGCGTCGCTCCTTTTTCGTCGCGCCTCAGCAGAGGCGCTTGGATGTCTGCACTCTATCTTTTGCTGTCTGCCTGTTCTAGCCAGCCCCAGATCCCCTTTTCCTACTCTCTAGACCCGCTGTCTTTCGAGCCCGGCAATACCTACAACGTGACCGATGGGCGGGCGCGGTTCAGAGAGATTTTTTGCGCCGCCAATGAGGATCATGGCGAGTCGTTACCCGATTACACACCGTGCGAAGAGGCCTTGGTTCGGTTCGAGGATGAGCCGGACCCGACAGGGCTGCCCGTGAATCTCGGCCGCTCCTCCACAAATCTATTGGGCAAGATGGTGCCGGGGCTCGCATACTCCTGCGTCAAGCGATGGCTGAATCACGACAGCTCTGCCCCCAACCACGTGGCGACATTGGGCTACGAGACCGGTTTTATTCAGGTCGAGGGCATCGCGAGCTCGGAGACCAACGCCGATTTGATCGCTGACTACGTCGCCGGGCTCGGTGCAGAATACGATGATCGACCCCTGATTCTGTTTGGCTACTCCAAGGGGCTGCCCGACGTTTTTGCTTTCCTTGTTCAATACCCCGAGCTCACCCATCGCGTCGCGGCGGTGGTCTCTTATTCCGGAGCAGTGTGGGGATCACCTCTTGCCGACGAGGCCGACGAAAAGCAACTGCGTTGGTTAACGCTGATTCCCGGGGCGGAATGCGAGAAAAAAGATTCCAAGGCGCTGGAGACACTGAGCCCCGAGAACCGCCAAGCCTGGTTTGCCGAGCACACGCTGCCTCAGCACATTCGTTATTACTCAGTCGTGTCGTTCCCCGACCCTGAGAATATCTCCAATGGATTGCAGCGCTCCCATAAGAAACTGGCCGCCCTACAAGACGGCCGCAATGACAGCCAGTTGGTGTTCTACGATCAGGTGATCCCGGGCTCGACCATACTCGGCTTTTTCAATGCCGACCATTGGGCCATGTCGGTACCCATCGCACGCCAGCACGAGGTCTCACAGGCTATCTTTGCCGACCAAAATGACTTCCCCAGGGAAATCGCGCTCGAGGCGATTCTGCGCTTCATAGAGGAAGATCTGGAGTCAGGGGCTGCTGTATCTGCTAGCCCCTGAGGCACCAGGACGTGAACGGAACGTTCAGTTATCTAGCAGCGCCGCCACGATCTTGGGTGGGTTGAGCGGCAAATCTCTGAACCGCACGCCGGTAGACTGATAAACCGCCTCGGCGATGGCCGGCATGGGCGGCACAATCGGCACCTCACCCACGCCCTTAACCCCAAAGGGGTGCAGCGGGTTGGGCACCTCTACAATCACTGCATCGATGAAAGGTAGATCAGAGGCCACCGGGATCCGGTAGTCGAGGAAACCAGGGTTCTCCAGAGCGCCCTCTTCGTTGTAGAGGTACTCCTCATTGAGCGCCCAGCCAATGCCCTGCACTGCACCCCCCTGCAACTGACCCTCGACGTAGTCTGGGTGGATCGCCTTGCCTGCATCCTGAATCGCGGTGTAACGCGTGATGGTCGTGCGGCCCGTCTCCTTATCGACTTCGGCATCGCAAATGTGGACACCGAAACCTGGCGCCGTGCTTGTTGAGGTTAAGGAAGTCGAGAACGTCAGCGGCCCGCCCATGGCACCCGCGCGGCTGGCCAGTTCTTCAAAGGTCAGGCTCTGGTCGCCGTAATGCGCCGCACCCTGCGACCAGGCCACCACGCCGGGCTCCACCTCCCACTCCGCCGCGGCGCGACGGCACATCTCCGCCACACACTGCTCGGCCGCCTGAATAACCGCCTGCCCCGTGGCTAACGTGGTCCGGCTGCCGCCCGTTACATCGCAGTGACCGACCGCATCAGTAGCCGCTACCTGTGGGTGGATGTGCTCGAAGGGAATCCCCAATACTTCTGAGGCCATCAGCGCCATTGAGGCGCGAGACCCGCCGATATCCGGGCTGCCCGTCAGAATCGATACATGACCATCGGCAATGACGTTCAGCGTGGCACTAGACTGCATGCCCGCATTGATCCAGTAGCCCATGGCCATGCCGCGGCCGGCACCGTCTGCCACCGCAGACTTGTAGTGATCGTGATTACGCGCCACTTCAAGACACTCGCGCAGACCGATTCGGTTATACGGCGCGCCCATCATATTCGCGTCGCCCTCTTCCACCGCATTCAAGAGACGGAACTCAATGGGATCCATGCCCACCTCGGCCGCAAGCTCGGTAATCGCGAGCTCAAACCCGAGTGTGACCTGCGGAATACTCGGCGCCCGATACGCATGGATTTTCGGTTTGTTGGTGTACACCGAGCGCCCAGTGGAGCGCGCATCGGTCAACTTATAGCAAGCCGTCGCCATAAACGCCGGGATGCCTGCGGGGTTGCCGTTATAGGCCCCCGAGTCCATGAGGCACTCGACATCTGCCGCGACTAGCTTGCCGTCACGGGTCGCACCGAGTTTCACCTTGGTTTCCGCGCCAGGCGCTGGACCCGTCGCACGGAAGACGTCACCACGATCCATCACCATTTTTACCGGCCGCCCAGACTTTTGTGCCAACACCACGGCGAGGGGCTCGAGGTAAACAGTCGTCTTGCCACCAAAGCCGCCGCCAATCTCCGAAGCGGTCACCTTGATCTTGCCCATGTCGATGCCTGTCACCGCCGCGGTGTAATGGCGCACCGTGAAGTGACCCTGTGTGCAGCACCACAGCTCCACCCTGCCCGCCGCATCAGCGCGCGCCGCGCAGGCGTGAGGTTCTATATAGCCTTGATGACACATCGGTACCGAATAAGTCTGCTCAATCACCACATCGGCTTTGTCAAAGGCTGAGTCCGGGTCGCCCACTGTCAAACTGATATGGGTGGCAAGATTCGTGGGTTCCTCCGGGTAGCCATCGGGGAACCGGTCGTTGTGCAAAATCGGTGCGTCGGCCGCCAGCGCCTTGTGTACGTCGGTCACGGCGGGCAGCACGTCGTAGGTCACCTCTACCGCCCGCGCAGCTTCGGCGGCCAGCTCGGGCGATGTCGCGGCCACGGCAGCGACCGCCTGAGCGTGAAACAGCACCTTGCCCTGTGACATCACCATCGGCACCACATCCTTGAGCGCCATGGCGCCTTCGCCGCTGCCTAGCATCTCGTTGCCGGGTTTGACGAGGTCATCGCCGGTCATGACTGCCAGCACGCCGTCCATCGCCAGAGCCTTACTGCAGTCGATTGACGTGATCACTGCATGGGCATGCGGGCTTCTGACCACATGCCCGTAGATCTGACCCTGCATATTGAGGTCGGCGCCATAGCGCGCGCGGCCAGTGACCTTGTCGAGACCGTCGGGCCGTACAGGCCGCGAGCCAATCATTTTGAATTCCTGATAGGCGTTCATGCTGCCTCCCCGCGCATCGTCTTGGCGGCATCCAACACCGCGCGAATGATCTTGTCGTAGCCCGTACAGCGGCAAAGATTGCCAGCCAGCCAGTAGCGCGCCTGCTCCTCGGTGGGATCAGGGTTGTGCTCCAACAACGCCTTGGCAGCAATCACCACGCCCGGCGTGCAGATGCCGCACTGTAAGCCGCCGTGCTCCAGGAGCTTCTGCTGCACTGGATGCAGCTCTCCGCCATTCGCCACGCCTTCCACCGTCTGTACTGACTTACCCTCTACTTCAGCTGCCAGCACCAAACAGGAACACACCAAACGATCGTCCACCAATACTGAGCAAGCGCCGCAATCACCCGTATTGCAGCCGATCTTGGTACCAATCAGCTCGAGCTCATCGCGGAGCACCTCGGCCAGCACCTGACCGGGCGAGCAAAGGAAAGCGGTGCTCTCACCATTAATGATGGCCTGCACGGCCATTTTGTTGAGCGGCTTGTTCATGAGCGCGCCTCCTGAATCCGTGCCTGTGCATTGGCAATGGCCCGCGATACCAACACCCCCACCACATGGGTACGGTACTCGGCCGTACCGCGTTTGTCGGAGATAGGAGTCGCCGCAGCGCGCACCGCCGCAACCGCCGCATCGATCGCGGCTTGATCTAGTTGAGAACCCACCAGTGCCTGAGCCGCCACCTCAACCAATAATGCCGTGGGTGCCACCGCACCGATCGCGACCCTCGCAGCGGTGCAGGTGCCCGACTCATCAACCGTGATCGAGACCCCTGCCCCGGCCACCGCGATGTCCATTTCGGTTCGCGGTGTGAGACGAAGATAAGCATCCGAGGTGCCAGCCGGGGGTCTTGGCAATATGAGTTCAACCAATAATTCGCCCGACGCCAGTGCGTTCTGGTTGGGTCCGACCACGAAATCCTCGACCGCAAGCGTGCGCTCGCCATCGGGCCCCAGAATGCGGCACTGGGCACCGTTGGCAATGAGCGCCGGAATGCTGTCGGCCGCAGGCGAGGCATTGCAAAGATTGCCGCCCGCCGAGCATCGGCCGGTTATCTGCGTCGAGCCGATCAAATTCAGCGCCTCGGCGAGCCCCGGGAACAGCGATGGCACATCAGAATTGTGAAGGACATCAAAAGCCGATGCTGCCGCACCGACCCGCACAGACGTCTCGTCTATCTCGATCGCGGTCAGCTCGGGAATCTGCTTGAGATCAATGACCCGTGCCGGGTCGCGCGCACCCAACCGTATGCCGACTAAGAGATCTGTGCCGCCGGCAAGCCATGAGCTGGCGGCTCCGTCACCGACTACTAGTTGCGCTTCCGACAGGGATGTCGGAGAGATAAATTCCTGAACTGCCATCCGTAAAGACCACTTTGATTGTTATGGGGTTTACCGGTCGCGGCATCGCGAGGCACGGTGTGGCAAAGATAGCGCTTTTTGGCCTGCTTTTGTCGCAAAAAAGCGCCCTCGCGTAAGGGTCTTGATCGGGCTTCCCCCCGCAGCGCCTGTCCCATCAACACCGATTAACACGCAGCGCTCCTCGCTCGCCGCCCATTTGTCGCTGCTGATTTCTACGCAGAGTCGGTCGGTTTTTTGCGCGCCCAGAAAATGATCGCGTAGAAAAGCCCGATGGAAAGCGGCATATCGAGGAACGTGGTCCAGGTGAGCCAAAAATCCTCGGAGAAATTCTCGGCCACGTAGTAGTTAGCGAGCGCCATCACAATACCTAAGCCACTCATCCCCACGGCAATGCGATGGTGATGGAGCGGCAGCGGCATGTAGCGCTCTATTCGCGCACCGAAGTAAGCGCCCTGCCTGAAGACGCCGTCGATCATAAAAATACTCGCCGTCAAAAGCCCTAGTACTGTGCCCTTCATTTGCACCCAGTAATCGTCCTGCAACGCCAGCGAAAATAACGCCGAAATCACCAACATAATGGTGCCAAACACCGCGAAGCCGCCAAGCAAATCAACCTTCACAAAGCGCTGCAACACCACCAACGCCAAACCAGCTCCCGCACCTACAATGGCGGCCAGAGCAAGATCCTCGGTGAACTTGCCAACCAAATAGAACAGCGCACCCAGTGCCAAATCCGCATAGATGGAATATTTGTTGCGCTGCCATTTGCTCTGGTTTGATTCGATCATCTGGCCTATATCGAGACCCGGGGACGCCGGGTCGGATGACCCGTCATTGGCAGGCGACGCCGCGCTACGCTGCATCATGCCCTCTGCAAAGCGCACATTTTTGCCGGGGTGACTCTCGTAAACCGTATGGTCGCCCTGCAATACCGCGATACCCAAGCTCCACCAGCTGACGGAGCCCACCTCGACCCGCGCGGCCCCGCCGACATCAGCAGGGAGGGCATGCACAAAAGTCTGGATCCCATCCATGTGATGCACAGACTGCTCATCGAGTAACTCGTTACCCCTGAAAAGCCGCGAGAACGTTTGCGAAAACGTGAAAGAGACCTCTACGGTGTAATCAACACCGTGGTGAGAAAAGGGCCGAAGATAAGTCCAAATTCGCATGAGAGTCTCAAGCCAGCCTTGTCGCGGGCGTCATTCAGGGCGCTGGCATTCAAGCGCCAGTAAGAGGTGAAGTGTGGGGTGAAGGTGGGCATTATAGGTGGTGATTAGCGCCTGACAACGGCACCTTTAAAAACACCGAGCAATAACACCGTGCAATGACACTGCGACGAGCATAAAGATGAGCAGATGCCTCAACGCAACGATCCTGATGGCTTATGCACTGTCGGGCTGCGCCACCATGAGCCCCGAGGAGTGCCTGCAGGCCAACTGGGAAGAAGTGGGCTATGACGATGCGGTCGAGGGCTACCCCGTGTCGCGCTCCTCAGAGCACCGCGAGGCCTGCGCCAGCACCGGCGTCCAAGTTGATTTCGAGCTGTATCGCAACGGACACGCGCTGGGCCTGCCCTACTACTGCACCCGCGAGACCGGCTTTGAAACGGCCGACCACGGCGGCGATTTTGCCACCCAGTGCCGACGAGAAACCTTCCCAGACTATGTAATGGGTTATAGAGAAGGGCTGGATGTGTTTGCGCTAAAAACCGAAATGCGCGAGATCGAAATTCAGATCGACCAGAAATCTGATCAGGCAGAGGCGCTCCTGATTCAGATCGGCCAGCTCCGCACCGCGCGGGATAATCCCGAGCTATCCAAAGACGCCCGTAAAGAGGCCCGTTACCAGCTGAGCCAGCTGGAGTCGCTCTACAGCACTTTGAATCAGGACATTGAGGGGCTCAATCGAGCCAGGGACGACGTGTTCGAAGAGATCGACGCCCTCACCGCCGCCTTTTACCGGTCTCTCTGACATGAAAATCACCGACCAGAGGCTGGCCGCGCGGGAACATGTGACCCGACGCGGCACGGTTGAATACCAGATCGACGACGCGAACTTCCCCTCGGGCATCTGGGGCCGGGAGCACTTTACCCTCACGCGCCACCGTAACGGTGACCGAGTGCTGCGGGCCTTTTGTGAGCTCGATGATGAACCGGCGCTGATTCGCGATGTCATTCAGCGCGTGGATGCCGAGTTCCATCCCCAGGATTGCGTTGTCCGTCTTACCGAGGACGGCATCTTCAAAGGCAGTACCTGGTACCACATCACGGATGACGAGATTCGCTACGAGGGGCTCAGCCGTGACGAGGGCCGCATTGCGGGGCAGCTCGATATTGACCGCACCGTTCGCGGTTTTGGCACCCACGCGCTCAACTCCGACGCTTGGCTGGTGGCGCGGTTTGACCGTTCCCAGGGGCCGCGTCAGCACACGTTCTACAACAGCCCGCTGACGTCGCTCGACCACCGCGGCGCGACGGGTCCAGCGTTGGCTTGCTCTCAGGGCACCACGATTGAGTATTTTGGCGAGGAGACCATTACGGTTCGGGCCGGCAGCTTTGCTTGCCACCATTTTGCCTACGTGGTCGTGGCCACCGACCACCCGGAGTACCACCTGTGGGTCACCACCGACGGTGACTTTATTTTCATCAAAGGAACGGTGGAGGCACCCTACAACTGGTCGTTCGAGCTCACCGAGCTCATCGATACACCCTGAACCTTTCTACAGCGGCTGCTGACTGCGACTGGAGAACACCAGCCAGTGCGCACCTGCGTTACTGGCCTTCAATGAGTAGTTCACATCCGCGTCGGCGCAGAAAAATTCTCCGCTGGCCACCGTGGTGTCACCGTTAACGTCCACGGCACCGTCCAGCAGGTACCAGACGCAATCAAACCCCAGAGAATACGCTGCATGCGCGTCGTCTGCGCCCATGTTGACCCGAAAAATGAGCGGGCCTTCGTCGGGCATCTGATCCCAGCCCGGCAGCGCCTCTGCGGGGCTGACCACTGGCATATCATCGACGCGCCGGCGCCCCGCCGGCTGCTGAAACTGACTCAGTCGCGCTGTCAGCGCCTCAGGAACGTCATAAAGATCCGCCCAATTCAGGCCAATGTCGCCGCCGAGACTAAACAGGTGAAACTGCACGCCCTCCTCACCCGCCTCTTCCGGCCCGTAAGCATGCCCTGCCTTCACCCAGCGAATGTCGCCCGGACGAAAGCTGCCCTCGTCACCGATGCGCATCTCGCCCCGCGTAATCACATAGATAGTGTCGTGAGGATGCCAATGCAGGCCCGCATGAAAGTGCGCCGGAAAATCGGCCTCGATCAGAAACGGCTCGCTGGTCCTCAGAATCCGGGTGGGTGTCGTGGGCCGCCCGTGGGGATCGTGAAAGGTCTCCCAATCCAGATCATGGGGACGTATGTGCGCTGTCATGTCGCGACCTCCTCGGCCTCTCGAGCGGCCAAAGATTGTTGATAGAAAGCCTGCAGATAGTCCAGCAGGCCGTCACCGATGATCTCGATGAGCAAGCCTGCCGGGTCCTGAAAGTACCCCTGCGGGTCACCCGGTGCACCGAGCACACGCTGAAATCCGCGCGCCTCGAATTGTTTGCAGACGGCTTCCGAGTCAGGGCTATGAAAACACATATGATGCTGGATCAAGTCCTCTGAGGTCACCCAGGGCGTGTCAGGCACCGCCTCGATCAGTTCGAAATTCGCCTGCCCGTTGCTCGCATGCGCAATGCGCAGGGGAATGCTGACCGTCTTACCAAAAATAACGAGCGGCCAAGGCTCGCGCTCAACACCCACCCAGTGGACATTCAGGGTCTCACTCAGGCGCGCTTTGGCGGTGTCGATATCCCGGCAGACCAGACCGGTATGCACGAGCTGCAATCCCTCGATGTTGTTCACCTGCAACGTTATTGGCCTCTCTGCTTATGCTGGATTGGCGTGACTGATCCCTGCATCATGTGACCCGTCACTTCTATCCTCTGCACTGTGGCGCGGATAACGAGGGAACGCAATATGAGCGAACGGCTACTGGCACTGGCGTCTGGCGTGCACGACGGCAACCCACCTGAGGTATCGCCTCCCGACATGGTGCGTATCGCCGCCGACGCCGGCTACAACAGTGTGGGTCTTTGGGTCGCGCCTGGGGATAACTGGCACAGCGGCACCGCCGGCGAAGTCGCAGCAGTGCTTCAGGAAACAGGGCTCGTCGCGCTTGATGTCGAGGTCATCTGGCTGCAGCCCGGTGGCAAGCCCGACCCCGTGCATCATGAAATCATCGCGATGGGCGGCGAGGTGGGCGCCAAAAACTGCCTGATCGTGAGCTCAGAACCTGACCGCGAGGTCACCAAGCACCTCTATGAAGATCTTTGCGCGCATGCGGAGCGCGCGGGGATGCGCGCGTGCCTAGAATACATGGCTATCACGGAGGTCAAAACCCTCGATGACGCTCTGGATGTGGTGAATGCGGTCGATCACCCTGCCGGGGGGATTCTGGTCGACCCCTTTCATCACGAGCGGGTGGGACATGACCCCGAGAAGATCCGTGAGATTCCAGAGCACTGGCTGAGTTACGCGCAGCTTTGCGACATGCCCGAATGCGGCATGATCACCGACCCCGACGCCTACTACATCGACGCTATTGATGGGCGTTTAGCACCAGGTGAAGGTAGCGTACCGGTAGCGGCGATGGCGAAAGCGTTGCCAGCCAACTTACCGATCAGTCTGGAAATCCGCTCATTGCACTATCGCGAGACCTATCGCGACCCGCTAGAGCGCGCGCGCGCGATCCTCGGGCAAACCCAGGCGTTTTTTGCCGAGCACGGTTTGTAAACGCTACGGCTGGCCTGTTGCCATACCAGACTGCGCGACACTGTATCGCTGTTTTTTATTTATTGCGGTTTACTGTTGCCGCGGTTTAACGGGATACATTTGAGCCCCCCGCAAATTCACGGTACAACTGTCAGCGGTTGCGGTAGAACGTGTCGACGTCTGGAAGCCCCTGTGCTCCGGGCAAGAACACACCCATGCAAGATGGCTGCCCGCGAGGTGCACCGATGAACAAAGCTACTGACCCAGCCGCCCTGCTGGAGGGCGCATTGATCGACGCTTTAGGCGCCGAGTGCCTGCTGGGCGAGGACGCCAAAACGCTGTTCTCCACAGATGTCTACGGTGGCGAGATTGCACCCGCACTGGCGGTGCGCCCGCAGACCCAGGAGCACGTCGCTGATGCGGTGCGGATTGCCACCACAGCGGGCTGGGCCATTACCCAACGCGGTGGCGGCATGTCTTACACCGGCGGTTACCTTCCCACCCAACCCAATACCGTGATGCTGGACCTCAGCGGGCTGAACCGGATTGTCTCGATCAACGAAGACGATCTGGTGATCACCGTCGAGGCGGGGGTCACCTGGCAACAAATCTGGGAAGCGCTGACCCCCCGCGGCCTGCGCTTGCCCTTCTTCGGCACCTTTTCGGGTAGCCGCGCCACAGTGGGCGGCGGGCTATCCAACGGGGCGCTGTTTATGGGTACGGCGCGTTACGGCAGTGCCGCCGATATTGTGGTCGGAATGGAAGTGATCGACGCGCGCGGTCGGCGTATTCAAACCGGCCAGGCGGCCTTCCATAACGGCCGACCCGGTTTCCGTCAGTACGGCCCGGATCTCACCGGATTGTTTGTGCACGATGCGGGTGCCCTGGGCGTGAAAACCCTCGCATCGCTGCGCATGATGCCCATGCCTGAGGCCGCAGATTACGCCTCCTTTGCGTTTGCCACGCAGCAGGAAGCCACCCGGGCTTTGTCTGCGATCGGCCGCAGTGGTTACTGCGAAGAGGCTTATATCTTTGACCCCGCCACTACCCAGCGCTCGCTGGATCCCGCAACTCTGACGAAAGACATTGGCCGCCTGGGTAACGTCATTCGCTCCCAGTCGAGCGTGCTCAAGGGACTGCAGGAAGGCGCGAAGATGGCGATGTCGGGTCGGCGTTTTGTCGAAGGCGAGGTCTATACCTTGCATTGTGTTTGCGCGGGGCGCTCGGTCGACGGTGTGCGCGACGATCGCCGTGGCGTGGTCAAGCTGGCACTCGATCACAGCGGTGTGGAGATCAGTAATACGATCCCCAAGGCCGCGAGGGCCAATCCCTTTGAACCGCTCAATGGCATCCTCGGGTCACAGGGCGAGCGCTGGGCAGCCCTCAACTCGAAGGTGCCCCACTCCGACGCCGAGGGACTGATCGCGGCGACTGAGGCGGCGATCGACCCCTACCGCGAGCGCATGGCGACATGCGGGGTGACCATGAGCTTTCTCTACATCGCGATTTCACAGCATATTTTTAGCTACGAGCCGGTGCTCAGATGGTTTGACGAGTGGCTGCCCGTGCATCGACATGTGCCAGAGTCAGATTTCCTCGCGGGGCTGGAAGAGCCCGCACAAAATCACGAGGGACGCGCACTGGTCGATGAAGTCCGCAGTAACATTGTCGACGTGTTCGCCGAGTTCGGTGCTGCCAGCAACCAGATTGGCAAGACCTACCCGATGCTGGCCAGCCTCAACCCCGATAGCCGCAGCGTGTTGCGCGCCCTAAAGAAAGAGCTCGATCCGGAAGGCCTGATCAACCCGGGCGCACTGGGGGATTTTTCAGCCTGAGTTCAAGACCGAGCGGACTGATTCGAGAGCAGCGGCTCTCTATCGCCTTGTCCCCGCTCTGCTGTCATCCGATCTCCGAGAGCTTTTTGCCGCCTACTGCCCGCCGTCTGCCCATGCGCCCCGCTCAATCACCGAGCAAGGAGCTTCACGACTTGTGGTCGCCCTCATGCACCTCAAGCGAAACCAGCTCGTACTGGGTCATCATGTACCCCGTCACCTGCGCCTTGAGCAGCACAAATTCACCATCAGCCGTAACCCAAACTTCATAAGGCGGGTGCTCATTCGTCTCATTTGAGCCCTGCGCGGTGCTGCCCCGCTCGCCGTAGCAAAAGTGCAGCGCATCGAAGGTGCCTGCCCCCACGGTAATCGTTTCCTCGCCGATAAATTCGATGATCATCCCGGGGTCGTGCCAAACCAGTGACGGCCCGGTCGCGCCGCGATGATCGAGCGACGTCATCAGGAACCGATCAAAGGTATGGACCTTGGGGCCCTCGCTTCGGTCAATGACCGAGAGGTGCCAGGCGTCCCCCTGAATGGGATGGGTGCCGAAAATAGCCGGGCGCTCGTCATAGGCCTCGTGCTCTGAAAAACGGCCGCGCTCATGGGTCCAGCCCTCACAGTCGGCGCCGGTGTCGCCAAAGTAAAACCAGCTGCTGCCCTGCTGCTCGTCACCGAGCGACAAGCGCACAAAGGCGTCGAGCGTGTCCCAGTTCTTGTTCTTGGTGAGCGTGACGTCGCGGAGCACGTTGGGCTCGTCGTCGATCTCGCAGTGCGCGCGCAGGGTGCGGCGCCCGTCACCGTGTACGGTGATCGTGAAGTGCTCACGGCCGCGCTCCACCCCCTCGCGACCGGGTTTACTACTGGTGTAATGAATATGTCCGCGCAGGGTTTTGTGGGGGCGCATAGCAAGCTCCGAAGGGCTGAGACGGTCTTTGCCATGGTGCCACAAAGCGCCTAAGGTGTGAGGCAACACAAGGTCTGCGGACACAATAATAAGCATGTCCTCTCCACGGGATCAGACAGTCGCGAGTTCTCCTGCGGAGCAACCGCCGCGGGGGGTCTACCCGGGCTGGTGGGTCGTCTGTGCCACCGCCTCCGGGCAGCTGATTCAGGGCGGTTTCGTCTTCTGGAGCATGGGGCTTTATACCGCCACTTTTGAAGATGTCTTTGGCGCACCCCGGGCTCAGATCAATCTCATCGAGACCTGCTTGACCGTCGCCACCAACCTGCTCTCCCCCTTAGCTGGGATCCTGATAGACCGCTGGTCGATCCGGCATCTGATGATGATCGGCCTGACCGCGATGGGGCTGGGGCTTATGATTCTGAGTCAGGCAGGCACGCTACTGCATATATGGGTGGTGTGGGCCAGCCTGATTCCGCTGGGAGTCCTGCTAATCGGGGCGATCCCCAGCGCCGCGCTGATCAGTCGCTGGTTTATCCGCCGGCGCGGTCTCGCGCTGGGCCTGGCAGCCACGGGCAGCTCACTCGGCGGCTTCTTAATGCCGCCCTTCATGACTTGGATGTTTCTCGAGTGGGACTGGCGGACCGGACTGATGGTAGCGGGCTGCATCTGTTTTGCCTTCCTGCCGATTTTTTACTGGCTGCTGCGCAACCAACCCGCAGACTTGGGACTGAGCGGCGAACCTGAAGCACCCGGACGTGGTGACGCCTCCGCCATGGCGGCCACTGCAGCGGTCGATGCCAGGGACTGGGGCATCCCCGATCTACTGAGGAGCCGCATTTTCTGGTTACAGATGATTGTCTCGGGCTCACTGCTGGCCGTCACACTCGGCATGCTGGCCAACCTGAGCCTGCACGCAAAGGACCTCGGCGTGACCGGCCAATCGACGGCGCTCCTTTACTCGATCATTGCGGTCTGCTCTTTCAGCGGCAAAGCCCTCACCGGCCACCTCATGGACCGGCTCGGTATTCAGCGCTGCGGTTACCTGATTTGTCTCTTTCTCAGCACGGGTTTACTGATCCTGCTGCTGGTGCAGAACTACACCGGACTGCTCGCCGGTGCGTTCGTGATGGGCTTGGGGTATGGCGGCGTGGTGCCGATCTGGACCAACATGCCCGCCCGCACTTTCGGTGCGGGCAGTGTCGGACGCGCGCTGGGTGTGATGAATCCACTGCATATCCCGATTACCGCTACCAGCGCGCCGTTGGCGGGTTACATCAGTGACACCACTGGCAGCTACGACGGCGTGTTCTGGTTGTATGGCGGCTGTTGTGCTCTGGCGGCCATCGGGCTCACAATCATGGGGTCGGTCTTGCGGTCGCCGGACCATCATTAGGATGACGTTAGGGCATTATTAGGACGTCGCGAAGGGTCACGATAAGCGCTTATGGGCAAATCAGAGAACATTTCCGCACCGGTGGCAGAAGCCAATCTGAGCGCCTGTCATCCCAGCCATCAGGTCCTCTTTGAGCCCGTTCAGATCGGCCCGGTAACGGCGCCCAATCGCTTCTATCAGGTGCCCCATGCGAGCGGCATGACCGAAACCCACCCGCGGGTGCGCGCGGCCTTTCGCGAGACCAAGGCCGAGGGCGGCTGGGGCGTCGTGAGCACGGGCGCGGTGTCGATTCACCCGAGTTCAGACGACTCACCCCTGCCTTTCGCGCGGCTGTGGAGCGATGCCGATATCGCCTCCCACGCGCTATCCACCGAGGCGATTCACCGCCACGGGAGCCTCGCCGCAGTGGAGCTTTGGCACGGCGGCGCGGCGGTCATGAACCGCACCTCGCGCCTACCACCGCTCTCCCCGTCGGGCATTTCTTGGGCGGCAACGCATGTGGGCTTTATGGGCCAGCTGCGGCCCAAGAAAATGACCGGCGCTGACATCGACGAGGTGTTGCACTGGCAGCGACTGGCAACGCGACGCGCCCTCGATGCAGGCTTTGACATTCTTTATGTGTATGCCGGCATGGGTTACCTCGGCTACGAGTTTCTGTTGCCAGAGTACAACCACCGCGACGACGGCTATGGCGGCGCACTGGAAAACCGCGTGCGCTTCGTTCGGGAAATGCTGGAGGTGACGCGCGACGAGGCCGGCAGTCGCGCGGCGGTGGCGCTGCGCATCAGCCTTGAAGAACTGCGGGGCAAGGCCAGTGACCATTATGAAAGCGAAGCCCACGGCGTGGTCAGCCTGCTCTCTGACGTGCCCGATCTGTGGGACGTGAAAATGGATTCGAGCCCCACGGACTGCGGCGCCTCGCGCTTCAGGCCAGAGGGCGCTCATGAGCCCATTATCGACTTTGTAAAACGGATGACCGATCGCCCGGTGGTCGGCGTGGGACGCTTTACCTCACCCGACACCATGGTGTCGCAGATTCGACGCGGCGTGCTCGATTTGATCGGTGGTGCGCGAGCCAGCATTGCCGACCCCTTTCTGCCGACCAAGATCCGCGAAGGCAACAGCGACGACATCCGCGAGTGCATTGGCTGCAACATCTGCATTGCCAGCTGGCATGACGGCGTGCCGGTGCGCTGCACCCAGAACGCCACGGCGGGCGAAGAATGGCGCCGCGGCTGGCACCCAGAGCGATTTACGAAGGCCTCTGAGCCTAGCAACGTGCTGGTGGTGGGCGGCGGCCCCGCCGGATTGGAAGCTGCGCTGGTCGCAGCCAAACAAGGGTTCGAGGTCACCATCGCCGAGCAGAACGATGACTGGGGCGGCCGGGTACTGCAAGAAAGTCAGCTCCCCGGCATGGCCACATGGCGCCGCGTTCGCGACTACCGCGTGTGGACGCTGTCGCAAATGGGCAACGTGTCGATGTACACCAACAGCGAACTCGATGCTGAGGCCGCGTTGAGCGTTGGTGCCGACCACATTGCAGTTGCTACGGGGGCGCGTTGGACCAAGCGGCTTTATTCCGCGCTCGAGATCCCCGCAGCGCCCCTTGATCTGCCCCAGATATTAACCCCAGAGGACGTCTTCGCCGGCACCGTCTCTGCGGATCGGGTGCTGGTCTTTGACTACGACAACTACTATTTGGGTGGCGTTATCGCCGAGCACTTGGCCGAGCAAGGCAAGGCCGTCAGCTATGCCACCCCTGCGGGGCATGCCTCCGCCTGGACCTTCATGACCAATGAGCTGCCCTTTGTGTATCAGGCGCTCGCGCGCCGAAGCGTCGCCATCCACACCACGACCAACCTGATAGATTTCGATGGCAACCGGGCGGCGTTGCAGAACCTCTTCAATGCCACGCCGCTTGAGGTCGAGGTCGATGCCGTGGTGATCGTCGGTCACCGGGAGCCAAAGGACGCGCTCTACCAGTCATTAATCGATGCCGCGACCGCTGCCGGTTCACCCGCGATCCAGTTATTGGGTGACGCCCTCGCACCCGGCGCTATCGTGCACGCAGTGCACAGCGGTCACAGCTTTGCCCGGGGACTGATCGAGACAGAGACGCTGTATTTGCGCGATGAGCCAGTAGTGCCGGCCGAGCCCACCAAGGTCTTCCCCAAGCGGTGAGCACCGAACAGCCCTCTACGCTGGCATCACTCGAGAAAACGCTGCCACGGGCCAGCTATCTCGATGCCGGCGAATTTCAACGCGAGTACGCCGCCATCTTTGAATCAGGCTGGGTATGCGTCGGTCGTAGCGACACGCTGACTGAGCCGGGCGATTATCTGGCCATCCGATTACAGGATCAGTCGCTGTTGGTCGTCAGAGCAGAAAACGGTGAACTAGGGGCTTTCTACAACGTCTGCCGGCACCGTGGTACGGAACTCGTGCCGCTTAAAGATCCCGGCCCAGTCAGCGGACAGTTTTCTCGCAGCATCGTCTGCCCCTACCACGCATGGAGCTATCACCTCGACGGCCGCCTGCGCGGCACACCGCATCTGGCGATCGACCCCAACGGTGTTTCGCTCCACAACATTCCAGTCGCTGAGTGGGGCGGCTTCGTTTTTGTCTGTCTAGCAGCGAGTCACGACGAACCCCTGGCAGAGACGTTGGGCGATGGCACCGCGCGATTGCAACGCTATCCCCTTGCAGACCTCAGAGTGGGGCACACCATCACCTATGATGTAGACGCCAATTGGAAGGTCATCGTTGAGAATTACAACGAGTGCTACCACTGCGGCCCGATCCATCCCGAGCTTTGCCAGATTGTGCCGGCATTCAAGCAGGGCGGTGGTAACGGACTCGACTGGGATGACGGGGTACCGCATCGCGAGGGCGCCAACACCTTCACCACGTCGGGCACCACCACCCGAGCGCCCTTTCCCGGTCTCAATGAGACCGAAAAAACCCATCACAAGGGTGAGCTCTTTTATCCCAACCTGATGCTCAGCCTGTCGATGGATCACGTTGCCGCGTTCTACCTGTGGCCGCATAGCGCGGGCCATACCCGGATTCAATGCGACTTTCTGTTCCACCTGGACGAGCTCAGCAAAACCGACTTTGACGGTTCAGACGCCATAGAGTTCTGGGACCTGGTGAACCAGCAAGACTGGAACATCTGTGAGAGCGTGCAACGCGGCATGCGTAACAAGGTGTTCGAGCACGGCTACTACGCGCCCATGGAAGACTACAGTCTAGATATCCGCCGCTACGCGCGCGCAAAACTCGACGAGGCTGATAGCTAGTGCTCGCAAGCCGGGTACCCACACGCTGGCGCTTATTCAGCGTGCTTTTTTTACTCAGCTTCCTCTCTTACCTGATGCGCCAAAACATCCACGTGGCGGGCGAATTCATGATGCCCGAGCTCGGCATCAGCGAAATCGAGATGGGCTGGATTTACGCCGCGTTTATTTGGGGCTACGCCCTGTGTCAGCTGCCGGGTGGCATATTCGGAAAGCTGCTCGGGCCGCGGGTAGCGCTGACCTGCGCAGGTGTGGTCTGGGTCATCACCACCGGTCTGACCGGATGGCTCCCGGGTGAGGTGTTTACGACCGGCGCGGGAGTGATCGGTTGTTTGCTGGTGGTGAGGTTTTTCGTGGGCGTCGCCCACGCACCGATCTACCCGATTCAGGCAGCTGTGGTGGAGCGTTGGTTCCCCGTAGGCCACTGGGCGCTGCCCAACGCGGTGGGCAGTACGGGCCTGACACTGGGCGCCGCGCTGGCGCAGCCGCTGGTCGCGGTAGTGATGGTCTATTGGGGCTGGCGGGCCTCCTTTTATGTGTTCATCCCCTTGGGCATCGTGCTTTTCTGGCTGTGGTGGCGCTATGCCACCGATGAACCTGCTGAGCACCCCGCCATGACCGACGCCGAGCTAGCCCACATTCAAGCGAACCGGGAACAGCTGACCCCCAACGCGGGGTTCGGCGCCTGGCGGCAACTGATCCGCAACCGCGACACGCTGCTGCTCACCTGTGCCTACTTTGCTGAGAACTGCATCTTCTATCTGTTCTTTACCTGGTTCTTCCACTACCTGGTGACCGAGCTCGGCTTCAGTATTCTCGAAACCGGCTTTCTCGCCTCGCTGCCCTGGCTTTGCGGTGCCGTGATGGCGTCGGTGGGGGGCTACGCCTGCGACACGCTTTGCGCCCGGCTCGGGCCGCGGCTTGGGTGTCGCATTCCGGCCATTACCGGGCTCATCGGTGCCGGCATTTTCCTTTACGCCGGGCTGTATGCCAGCTCCCCCTATACCGCGGTTGTCTTGCTGTCGCTGTGTTTCGCCAGCACCCAGCTCACCGAGGG
>JAHEJH010000136.1 GCA_024638905.1 Luminiphilus sp. | reverse complement strand
CCGAAGATGACCAACTATGTGGTCCCTGCGGGTGTCCGCATCGCGCACACGGCCAGAGTCCGCCTTGGGGCCTATCTAGGTGAAGGCACCACCGTCATGCATGAAGGCTTCATCAACTTCAATGCCGGTACTGAGGGCCCCGGCATGATCGAAGGCCGCATCTCGGCGGGGGTCTGGGTGGGCGAAGGTTCAGATCTGGGAGGCGGCTGCTCCACGATGGGCACACTTTCGGGCGGCGGGGATATCGTGATTTCGGTGGGCAAGGAGTGCTTGATCGGGGCGAACGCAGGCTTGGGCATTCCTCTGGGGGATCGCTGCACGATTGAAGCAGGTTTGTTTGTGACCGCTGGCACCAAGGTCAGTGTGCTGGACGAGGGCGGTGACACCATCGAGACGATTTCTGCCAGAACGTTAGCGGGCCGGTCAGACCTCTTGTTTAGGCGGCATTCGAGCACCGGTGCAGTGCAGTGCCTGACTAACAAAAGCGCGATCGAGCTGAACGAGATGCTACATGCCAACAACTGATGATCAGGAGCACACGCTCGCTCTGACCCGCGACTTAATCGCCTGCGCCTCGGTGACCCCCGAAGACGCGGGCTGCCAGTCGCTGATGATGACGCGTTTGCAGCAGGCAGGTTTCTCGGTCGAACCCATGCGCTTCGGTGAGGTCGATAATTTCTGGGCAACACGCGGCGCATCGGGCCCGCTGTTGGTATTTGCCGGGCACACAGACGTGGTGCCCCCCGGAGACACGGAGCAATGGGAATCGGATCCCTTTGTCGCGACCGAAGTAGGGCCTGATCTGGTCGGTCGCGGCACTGCGGATATGAAGGCCAGCCTCGCCGCGATGGTGATCGCCTGCGAAAATTTTGTCAGCGCGCACCCTGATCACACCGGTCGTATCGGCTTTCTGATCACTTCTGATGAAGAGGGGCCCGCCAAAGACGGGACGGTCCGCGTCATGGACACGTTGAAAGATCGCGGAGAGCAGATCGACTGGTGCGTGGTGGGCGAGCCCTCCAGCACGCTCGAACTCGGCGATTTGGTAAAAAACGGGCGCCGGGGCTCGCTCAACGCACGCTTACTGATTCACGGCAAGCAGGGGCACATCGCCTACCCACACCTCGCTGATAATCCGATTCACCGGGCGATGCCAACACTCAATGCACTGGTCGCTGAGCCGTGGGATCAGGGCAATGACTTTTTTGACCCCACCTCCCTGCAGATCTCAACGGTTCGGGCTGGTCAGGGCGTGACCAATGTCATCCCGGGCAGTGTCGAGGTACTTTTCAATCTGCGGTTCAGTACCGAAGTCACAGCCGACGAGATTCGTGAGCGCTGCGAGGAGATTTTGGACCAAGGTGGCCTGACTTATGACATCGAGTGGTCGCTGAGTGGCGAGCCGTTCTTGACCGAACCCGGAGCGTTGCTCAATGCGGTCACCGGGAGTATCGAGGCGACGACCGGCCGCGTGCCCGAAGTCTCCACCGGGGGCGGCACCTCAGATGGACGATTTATTGCGCCCAGTGGCGCGCAGGTCGTCGAAGTGGGCCACGTCAATGAGACCATTCATCAAATTAACGAGCGTGTGAAACTGGCGGACATACCGCGGCTGACGAAAATCTACGAGGGCATCATGGAGCGCCTACTGATCGACTGATTCAACCGTCAGTTGCGCTAGAGACAGCCCCTTTGTTGCCCAGCGCTCTGTCTCCATCGCAATCCATTCATCCGCAAAAACCCCCAAGGCTCGGGCCATGGGTGAACTGTGCTCGGCGGGATCCACTCTCAGTAGGGTCAGCCCCGCGCCGCTGGAACCGTCCAGTGCCGCCTCGGCACCACGCAACACCGCCATGAAACCCTCGATCGCATGCCGGGCCTCTGACAGCACCTTGTCCAGAGGACGCGGCGCATCTCCAGCCGGCTCAGCAGTCGCACAGGAAATAGCAGGCAGCGCCAGAAGAATATGCTCGATCGGACCTCGCTGCCGGAGCAGGTCTAACAAGTAGCCCTGACCAATGGGTGACGCCAGCGCCAGATCATGCCACTCGGCCTGATCTAGCCTACTGCTGAGGGCTGACCTCGTCGCCGCCGCGTCAGCGAGCTGGCCACAAAAGATAGGGCGAGGGTGCGACGCGGCGATCTGCATGACCGAGGCCGGCATGAACTCGACGCCGACCCAAAAACGACTCGCAGTCACGCTACTCTCCTGTTTCTCTTCACAATCGCCGCTTCATCAGGAGCGCTCCAGCCGCCGGGTGAACACATCAAAGCGCACTGACTTACCTTTCAGCGTGTGCGAAGGTCGAATGTGCCCCAGTATCGGGGCGCGTAAGGGTCGTTTAACCACGATCCTCTCCACAGGCTGCTCCCACGCCCACTGCCACAGGGACTCGCCGTCATCGACCTGGTCAGCCAGATGCTGAAGCATGACGGCCTCCTTTTTCACCGCCGCCGCTTTTTTCCGCTCGGGAAACATCGGGTCGAGATAGATCACTGTACCTGCGGGTGCGCGCAGCGTCTTGCTGTCCCCAGCCAGTACAGAAATTCGTTCCGCGGCTCCCCTAACCTGATCTATGCCGCTCACTGCGGCGGCTTGCACGGCTTGGTCAAGCAACCACGCTAATACGGGCACCCGTTCACAGAGGGTGACCTCACACCCCAAATCGGCCAGGACAAAAGCATCGCGCCCCAACCCTCCCGTGGCATCCCATATCAGCGGCTTTCGATCTGCTTTCAGCCCCACGGCCCGACCCAGCATCTCGTTATGCCCCCCTTTTCGACGGTGTTGCATGGCGGCAGAATCAAACTTCACGGTGACCTTAACCCCCTCTAGTTCGAGCCAGGCGCTGGTCTCACCCACGACCAAAATCAGTCCGACTGCATCTCGATAGTTGCCGTATTCGAGCGCGAGTTGATTGGCCGCCTCGCGGGCCCGCGCCGGTGACTCCCCTTGAACAGATACGACTATCGGTGCGGCCGAGACGGGGGCTTGATGGGAGGGGTTTATTTGCATTGCATCAGGGGCCGTGATTGACTGCCGGCGTCGATTGAACAGCCATTATATGAAGCTATTTAAGACAGAGTTAGCGCGCGCGCTCCGCATTGTCCTGCTGATGTTGGGGACCGGTTGTGCTGAGCTGGCGCAGTACGATATCACCGTCAATAATGTCACAGTCTACGAGCCGACAGCGCCCTACACCGTGAGTGGCATCGAAGACCCCGGTCTGGCTGCGTGTCTGACACAAAGCCTTCTGGATATCGACGCCCGGGCGGCAACGGATCTTGCGGCACTGAACTGTAGCGATGCTGGCATTCAATCACTGACCGGACTGGAACAATTTACGCAGATCCAATCAATGAAGCTCAGCAGCAATAACATCCGCAACTTGTTGATCATTGAGAGACTCACCGCGCTGCGCCGGTTATGGCTTGATGACAATGACGTCGTCGATCCGATACCGGTATTGCGTATGACAGGCCTGAAAGAACTCAATTTGGCGGGTAATCTACGCCTGCAATGTCCGGACCCGTCAGATGTGCCTCGCCACCTGTCCCTGAACCTGCCTGATCACTGTAAGAGATGATGACTTACTGGCTTTACCGCGCCATCGCTCTGCTACCGCTACCCATCAAGTATGGCTTTTCCACCATCGCCGCTTTTCTGTTACGACGCGTATTTCGCTATCGGGCCAATGTGATCGATACCAATTTACGTAATGCCTTTCCTGAACGCGACGCCGAGTGGCGCCGTGACACGGCCGCGCGTTTTTATCGCCAGTTCACTGATGTCACGATGGAAATCGTCCACGCCTCGCGGATGAATCTTGGTGATTTCAAACGTCGCGTTACGGTTGAAGGGCTCGATGAACTGGATCGACTGACGGAAAATCGCACCCGCTCAGTCATTGTCCTCACCATCCATCTGGGAAACTGGGAGTGGATGATGCATGCGGCCAATGCCCACGGCGATATACCCATTGACCCGGTCTACCGACGTTTACACAATGCGGGCTCCGATCGCTTTGCTTATGAAGTGCGCAGCCGCTTTGGTGGCGAACCCATCCTGATGGAAAAAGTCGCGCGTAATGTGCTGAAGCACCGTCGACGCTTTCGCGCACTGGTGCTGGTGGCCGACCAGTCGCCCGGAGAGCGGGACAACGTTTACTGGACCGACTGGTTAAATCAGCCCACGGCGTTCTTTACCGGCCCAGCTACCATTGCGCAGTTGACGGATTTTCCGGTGATGTTTGCACGCTGTCGAAGAAAATCACGCGGCCATTATCATTTGAGCCTGATTCCCATTGTCGAAACACCGGGACAACTGACCGAAGAAGCCATTATTGAAGCTTATGTCAGGGCCGCTGAAGAAACGATTCGCGATGAGCCGGAGAGCTTTCTATGGTCCAACCGGCGATGGAAACATCAGCCGCCCGCAGATCAGGCCTGAGCTGCCACCTCGAGCGAGGAGGCCGATGCTAGAAGGTTACACCAGTCAAAGCCGGTCTCTTGGGTTGCGTGAATCACCTGACACGAGGCCAAATCGGACCAGCCCAACAGTGCGGCATCAGCGAGTTCCGCGGCATTGTTCTGCTGACTGATATGCGCCACGAACAGCATCTTGAGCC
Organism: Luminiphilus sp.; assembly: GCA_024638905.1. GTDB lineage: Bacteria > Pseudomonadota > Gammaproteobacteria > Pseudomonadales > Halieaceae > Luminiphilus. The sequence continues at coordinate 199 of JAHEJH010000136.1, read as the reverse complement.
GGGTGGTGTCCGCGTGGTCAAGAAACTGCCGCGCTTGCGCATTGGTCAGGTGGCCAAAATCGCCGCCCACCCTTTTCTTCACAGCGTAGGGGTAAGGCCCATCGGCCAACATCTGCGGGTCGTGATTGAATTCAAGCACCAGCGCATCGCAGCCAGAGAATGCCTGCACAACATGCGGTGTAATACTGCCCAAGTCGGT
>JAHEJH010000128.1 GCA_024638905.1 Luminiphilus sp. | reverse complement strand
GCGTGGGTGCCAAGATGGCAATGTCGCGCGGCTCGACAGGGCGGAATGTTGGCTCCTTGGGATCGCTCTCCCGCTCCACCACGGGCCCAGCCTCCTCAAGGATCGCCGAGATGCGTGCCGCCACATGCTCCTCGGGCCGCGATTTTTTCGATCGGCGCCCCTCTGGAATACGGAGGATCTCCGCGAAAGTCTCACCAGTTTCGGGTCGCTGCGGCTCGAGGGGAACATAGGCCTCACCGAACAGCCCAGCCGAAATCGCGTTCACCAACTGCATCAGCCGCGGATCGGAGCGCCAGTTGCCGCTCAGCGGCGAGGCTGCGTCCGGATTCTGCCGCTCAAGCGCCTTACTCAGGCGGGAGTCTGCCCCTTGGAAGCCCATGATCGACTGCTTGGTATCGCCTACGATCAGTACGCGCTTGGCGGATTGCGCAATGCGCCACAGCAGCGCAAACTGCACCGGGTTCGTATCTTGGAATTCGTCGATGATGACGCAATCGACTTCAGACAAAAGCGCGTCGAGGATTTCAGGGCGCGTCCGAAGAAGGCGCTCGGCATCGCAGATCATGTCCGCATAATCGATGACACCCGCTTCGCGCTTCATGTCTGCATATTTTGACATCACTTCCTGAGCGCCACGGACCAGTGCAGTGAGATGCGCGCATGCATCTTCTAAGGGGCCGGGATGGACCGCAATCTCCGCAGCCGCTGCAATCACCTCATCAGACAGAGGATCGTAACCTTCCGGCGTTGGCGCTCCCCGCTTCGATTGACGCAGCTCGCTCAGGGCCTTCCAGAGCCCCCAATTCCGGCGCAACTCCCCAGGGCCCTGAGCGTGCTTCATGTTGCGGAAGTCTTTTCCAAACGCTGTACGCGCAGCCGCGGAGGTCGCATGGGCGGTGAGGTCATTCGGGAATGCAGCCAAAAGAGCATGAATCGCCGCAAGCAGGCGCGTCTCCAAGTTCGCGGCGTCTGGCTTGACACTACCGTAAATTTTACGCAGACGGGCGATTGCCCCGTCGGCTAATTGTGGGTCATTGCCGTTGTCGCCGAGCCCCCGGAGCAGATCGATCGTGGTCAGGATACGGCCGCGGAAACTGTCCTCTTTACTAGCATTCGAGAAGAAGCTCGAGCGATACCCGAAGCGTGGCAGGTCGTCTTTAACCGCATCGAGAGACTCGGCGTGCGCCATGGCCTGACGGATAAGCAGATCCCGCTCCGCCTCAGACAACGCACGCGGTTGCGGTGAGGCCCCAGCAGCGAACGCGTGTTCCGACAGAACCCGCAGACCCAGCCCGTGGATGGTAGAGACATAGGATTGTTCAACAGCCAGGGCTTCCTCAACCATACCTTCGGCCAAAAGGCTCGAACGAATCCGCCCACGCAACTCCGCGGCCGCTGCTTCGGTGAAGGTCACCGCCAGAATGCGATCTGGCGCAACAAGCTCATCCTTAACCCACTTTGTGAGATCAGACTTGATACGAAAGGTTTTACCGGAGCCCGCTCCAGCAGGAACGATCGTCAGCATCTCAGTCATCAATGTCCTCCACGCTGTCATCGGTCTCGGTGCAAGGCATCATGAAACGCGAAACCAGCGGCGAGGCATCGAGCGCATAGGGTGCCACGTTGGCAGTTTTCTCGAAAAATTTGCGGTCATCTTCGGTATTGAGGCGGATCGTCCCTGCCCCTACTTCGACCAGCCGCGTGATCAGCAGATCCATCGCCTGCCGTGATATCTCGCCCTCGACCACGGTGACGACACCGTCTGGTGGTTTAATGCCTTCGAGTAGAACACTCCGGTCGTTGATCAAATGATAGACGACACCGATTTTCGGGTTGCCCGCCAGGGCGGCCGTGAGCACGTCGTCGGTCTTTTCAGGCCGTTTTAGCATTTCGCGGTAGAGGCCGAGTTGCAAGTCCCAGCCAGCTTCAAGACGTGCGTGGCGTTTGGGCGTACCGCTTTTTTTGTGGTCGACAACTAGAAGGCTTCCATCTTCTAGTTGAAGCAGGCAGTCGGCGCGTCCATGTAACAGAATACCAAGCGCTTCCCCCTCAAGATCGATTTCATTGTCGATCACCTGCGCACTGAGGCCCGCGAGGGTGTTTCGCCAGTCATGGGCTGCCGAGCGGATATCTCTCAGCAGGCTCCTACATTCGACGGCCCATATCGAACGCTGTAGGAAAGGCGCATATTTGCGGATGGCCGAAGACAACAACTCCGGCACTGCGGCCTCGATCTGGTCATGATCGGGCAACGGCGCATCCTTGGGAAACAGAAGTTCCAAGACGTAATGCGCAATGGTGCCCGCAACCATGACGTTAAGTCCATCAGGCGCCCAGGTCACGGGCTCTGCCCCAAACTCGGAGAGGCTCCAGGCAAGTGGGCTGACCATGAGGCTTTCCAACCGGCTGGGCGACTGCCGGCGCATCCGCCCATCATCGGCAAGACGGTGGCGGAGAAGATCGCGACCCAATCGAAGAACGCCGTCCTCCGGCACGGCACTGGGCTGCGGATCAGGTGACGCCTTGATGACCCGATGCGCGAACGGCCAGCGCTCGCGTGGGAGTGCTCGAAGGTCATGCATCAAGGTCTCGGCATCTTCTGTGCCCTTGTCACCATTGCCGACCGTGCGCGCCACCAGCGACAGGGCCGGCGCTGGCGCTTGACGACTGCCATTCGACGCGAAGACGGGGCGCAACAAGGTCAAAGAGTCCGAGGCCCAGAGAAACTGGCGACGAAGCTTCTCAAGGCGTCGCGCCAGCGTGTCGCCGCGCGTTTCAATGTGAAGTCCGGTTTTTTCACGTAAAAGCCGGAGTTCACCATCGAGAAACAGCGGCGACGCAGAAACTGCTCGCGGCCAGCGGTTCCCGCTCATACCCATGGCAATAAGATGCTTTGCCGAGCGCCACGGCATGGACCCTTCCATGAACACACTTACACCCTCAACAAACGCTTCAGACGGCGAAGGCTTGGGCGTGGTGGGTGTTGCGACGCGGTAAAGCCCAGTCCAATCCAGTGAACGGCTCTGCGCTAACTCTGCCCGCATCGTTCCCAATTTGGAGCGGAATGCAGCAACAGCTTCGCGCTGCTCAGCCGCATCACTCAAGAGCTGGGCAGCCTGCTCGAGGGCTCGCAGGATGCCGTCTGGTGTCTGCGCAATATTGCTCCGCACCAGCTTGTAAAACCGCTGAGCGCGCCCAGTCAGGGATTTAGCCGCATAGGGTTCGAACCGGCCCTTCATGACCTCGCGCGAGAGCTGCAGCCCCGTCTTGGGCGACCATGGCATTAATGGCGATATGTAAAGACTGGCGAGCGCCATGGCGGGCGCTGGCGCCTGAAAGCACAACAGAAGCTGAAGGAGCGTTTCTCCGACTATGTCGCGACGGTCAGGCTGCTCTGGTAAGCCCGAAATCGGAATTCCGGCAGCATCGAAGGCGCGGCGAAGCTGCGCCACATAGCCCGTCTCGTCTGGCACCAAGAGACCAATCTCATGTGCCGACACACCTCGGTCGATCAAACGCTGGGCTCGCGCAGCGGCAAAATCCGCTTCCTCCGCCTCATCGCGCAAGGCAAAAAATGCCAAGCTGTCGTCCAGCGGCCCCGACGGGATAGATGCGCCTGTCAGACCTCGTTGTGCCCGCCACAAGCTTGTGCCCCCTGCGGCGCCAGTCATCACCGGCGCGCGGCGCGCGGCCCAGTCCTCCCGGAACGTTTCACCGGCCAGGCCATGATGATCCAGCAATTGCGCATGCAGGCGGCGCTCAATGGGCGTCGCGAAACCACACGGTTCGCCCGCCACCAAAGAAAGCGGCTCTAGAGCATCGCAAGACAAACATTCCAGCACATGGACATAGACTTGCAGATCTTCCGGGAGTGCGCCCGGGGCCTGACGCCATAGATCGCAGAGCGCACCGAGGTGTTTGTAAAGGCGGCTGTCGCGATCGAGAGACCCGAGGCCAATCTCATCTGGGTTCAGTTCCCGGGTCGCCACGGCGAGACTTCGCAAGGCTGCTGAAACAGCGGCAGCGGTTTCAACCGGTGCAACACCCATGCTGGCGGACCATGAAAACGCTCCATCCGACAGCAATGAGTTCAGATCGACCGCCAGCGGGCGAGGTGCGAGATAGGTCTCAGCCAAAAGGTCGGACGTAATGGCCCGAAACGCGCCTGTGCCGGAATGCACGGTCATCAGTGGCTCAAGACCGTTCATCCTCACCTCCAGGCATCATCAGACTTTTTGATTTAGTCTTCTTTGGCTTTGTGTCTATGTCCTTAGAGGCAGAAACCTCTTTCTCAGAGCTTGTTTTAAAGTACCTGAATGAGGAGTGTTTTGTCATTTGCGGATGCTACAAATACAGCCTGCTCGCTTCAACCAAGTTTAATCTGACAGTACCATACGATGCGTTGATAGCTTCAAATACGTACCCACATAGTGGAAATCTAGTTACATTTGACATTTAACCAGTAATAAAGCAATTATAATTGCACCTGACCAAAAATAGAATTGTCTTCGTTTTTGTCGGCTTATTTCTTCTTTTTCTAAAGCAATTTTTTCTTCACGCAAGTTTGCAATTTTCTCCGGCAGAATCTGATTATTAATTAAGTCATGGTAAAGTCCCAAAAATGCGTTTTGAATCTCATGTTCGGTATCATCATCTAGGTCTTTATATCCACTATCACCAACATATCTCATTTCTATTTTATCTGCAGAAATGATCTTCTCAACATTTTCGACAGAAAATAGTGTTACGCCACCTTCACGATTAAAATTTGATACAGATGCTTGATTTTACGATATGATAAACTTTTCAGTAAATAAAGGTTCAGAGTTCTTTATATTATCTTCCT
>JAHEJH010000107.1:2010-4919 GCA_024638905.1 Luminiphilus sp. | reverse complement strand
AATTTTCGCGGCGCGGTTCACAGGCCGAGACCGTGATCACATGCCGTCAGAGGAGGCTCTCAAGGTTTGATCCATTGCTGCCCGCAGTCGTGTTGCCCAGTCCTTGAGCATGCGGTCAGCTGCTGCCCGATTGGTAATCCGGTTCGCATAGTTCACGAAGGTCTCGGGGTCTGCCTTGCTGTCATAGGCGCGCACCAGCACTTCGGAGGTCTCGGCATCAATCAACTCGAGGTACATCGTCATTGACCCTGCGGAAGCGGAGTAAGAGCGGCTCATGCTCGGACTGTTGAGGTCCGGGCTGGTGATGTCCAGATTGACGATGTTGGGGAAGACCAGCAGTACCTCTTCACCCTGTTGCCACTCGGTGACCAGGTCGTAAGCAGGCTCTTCGGACAAAGCATTGGTGAAAAACGTGGTGCACTCTTCGCCAAGATCGGTCTTGATGCGATCCATGTCGCGTTGCTTCACCTGCTGGCTACTGCTTCGGTGGGCGGAGTTGTAGTCGCGCTGCCAGTTCTTACGGAACGCCACCTGACAGGGCACGACGCCAAACTTCTCATAGATCTCGAGTTGCGCGTCGGGCTTCATGTAGAGCCCGCTGTGCTTATCGCTGCGCACCAGTTCCAGTCCGTCTGGCGTGGTGCTGGGAGGCGGCTCTGAGGTTGACGCGCAACCAACGGAAAGCAGCAGAAAGAGGGCGCTAACAATAGCAATCGTTTTATTCATGGTCTGTGTCCTTTTCATCAATCCTTGATAGGGAGCCTCGATCGGGCATTGCATGACGCCAATGTGCCAGAAGGCGGATCCTTGGGGCACCCTTTATAGCGTATTTGTCACGATTCGCTAATGGTGAAAAGTCGAGTCAGTGCGTAATCTGGTCCTTTTTCAGCCGCTGCGCGCTGATAGGGGGTGTTTAAGAGATCGTAGCGGGGCGTTCTTGAAGCGCCTGCAACACAACAGTATTCTCGTTATCGTTGCAGCCATAGAGCGGTGTGCGCCGCCAACAGGAGACACGCCATGAATCAGGCCCTACCGAAACGCGCCCAGTTCCATCATATGAAGGACGGCACCCAACAAGATTGGGAAATCATCGGCGCCGAATTCTTCGAGTTTCGTGGCGACGTGTGCAAGCGGATCAAGGCTCACCTCATGTTGCTTGAGGGCGATTGCGGAGGCTTTGCGGTAGACCGCCTCACCCACAGCCTGCAAACCGCCACCCTGGCGCACAATGACGGGAAAGATGAAGAATATGTGGTGTGTGCGTTATTGCACGACATTGGCGATACGCTGGGTCCCGCCAACCATGCCGACGTGGCAGCGGTGTTGCTCGAGCCTTATGTGAGTGAGGCCAATCACTGGATGGTTAAGCATCACGGCATTTTTCAGGGATATTACTTCTTCCACTTTATGGGCCTCGATCGAGATCTGCGGGATCAGTACAAAGATCATCCTCACTTTGAGCGCACATTGGAATTCATCGAAAAATACGATGCCCCTGCCTTCGATCCAGGTGGTGAGTGCTACGAACTGTCATTTTTCGAGCCTATGATGGAGCGCGTGTTTAAAGAGCCCAAGCGATCGCTTTATATCAGCGACTCTGCTTGACCCTCTGACGGTGGGCTCAACGAAGGAGCTCAACGTGAAGCTGCTGTTTATCTGCACCCACAACCGCTGTCGCAGTATTCTCTGTGAGGCCATTGCCTCGCAGCGTGGCGCCGGCTCTCTCGAAGCGGCCAGCGCCGGTAGCGCACCGGTTGAGGCAGTGCATCCCCTGACCCTGCGCTATCTCGAAGAGCGCGGATACCAAACGACCGGTTTGCAGAGCCAGTCCTGGCACGACCTCGAAGTTTTTCACCCTGACCGAGTGGTCACTGTCTGTGACAGCGCAGCCGGCGAGATTTGCCCGCTGTGGATGGGTGAGGTCGAAAAGCACCACTGGGGTTTGCCCGATCCGTCCCGAGTAGAGGGTGACGAGGCGGCTATTCGTAGCGCTTTTATGACGGTGATTGATCGCATCGAGGACAAAGTCGATAAGTGGTTGCACGAGTGTAAAGCCTGAATGTGTGCTGATATGAATCCGGGAGGTCCTCGCAGTGGGCATTTTTGAGCGTTATCTGAGCGTTTGGGTCGGCCTCTGCATCCTTCTTGGCGTGGTGTTGGGTAACGCCGTGCCCGACGTATTTGCAGCGCTAGCTGCATTTGAGTTTGCGCGGGTCAATCTGGTGGTGGCGGCGCTCATCTGGATCATGATCTACCCCATGATGGTGCAGGTCGATTTCGGTTCGATCCGAGATATCGGCAACAAACCAAAGGGGCTGATCATCACCTTGGTGGTTAACTGGCTGATCAAGCCATTCACGATGGCGGCCCTTGGCTGGCTGTTCTTCAGAGTATTGTTTGTGGATCTCGTGGACCCGGAGACCGCGACGGAATACATCGCCGGGATGATTCTGCTGGGGGTCGCGCCTTGCACCGCCATGGTCTTTGTCTGGAGTCATCTGACGAAGGGGGATGCAAATTACACGCTGGTTCAGGTGTCCGTGAACGACCTGATCATGATCTTTGCTTTTGCCCCGCTGGCGGGGTTTCTTCTGGGTGTGACAGACGTTGTCGTCCCCTGGGAGACCCTTTTGCTCTCAGTCTTGCTGTACGTTGTGATCCCCCTGGTCGCTGGTGTGGTGACGAGAAAAGCGCTGTTTCGACCCGATAGTCCCGAGCGGCTAGCGTCACTGTTGAACACGCTGAAGCCCTATTCCATCTTCGGCCTGCTAGGTACGGTGGCACTCCTGTTTGGGCTTCAGGCCGAGACCATCGTGGCGCAACCACTGGATATCGTGTTGATTGCGATCCCGCTTCTGCTTCAGACCTACGGCATCTTCGCTGTGGCCTATCTGGCCGCGCGCTGGTGG
>JAHEJH010000107.1:0-2000 GCA_024638905.1 Luminiphilus sp. | reverse complement strand
GCGGTGGCCGCGCCCTGTGCACTCATAGGCACCTCAAATTTCTTTGAATTGGCCGTAGCGGTGGCGATCAGCCTGTTTGGCCTGCACTCTGGAGCGGCGCTGGCCACCGTGGTGGGGGTATTGGTCGAAGTGCCCGTGATGCTGTCGCTGGTGGCGATCGTGAATCGCACACGCTGGTAGCGCGTTTGACCGTCGCGACCCGTTTTTCACCCTGATACGATCTGTATTGCGCTTGGCGGCAAACAGGCGGTGAAGTTACTGCCCGATGCAATTCCATGTGGATAATGCGACGCGACTCCAAAAAAATAGTGCGGCGCAATGCCAGAAAAATCAGGAGATGATCCATGACAGTAGCCTATCAACTTGAGGAAGCGGGCACCCGCCTGAGTCGCAGCACTATTGAGCGCCGCCCACTTGGGCCGCGGGATGTGCGCCTGGATTTGAAGTTCTGCGGTATCTGTCACTCTGATCTGGTAGCGGCCAGTGACAAGCTCGGTGGCGGTATGTTCCCCATGGTGCCCGGGCACGAGATGGTGGGCACCGTCAGTGAGATGGGCGCAGCAGTACAAGGCGTGTCAGTCGGTGACACGGTAGGGGTGGGGTGTATTGCCGACAGCTGTCGAAGCTGCCATTCCTGTGATACCGGCGACGAGCACTATTGCGAAACCGGTTTTACGCTGAGCTTTAATAGTAAGGACCGTGAGGGGCGCGTGAATTACGGCGGTTATGCGTCTGACTACGTGGTTGATTACGACTACCTCGTACCCATCCCGGCCGGCGCGGATCTCGCGCGCATGGCGCCCCTGCTGTGCGGTGGCATCACGGTTTATACCCCGCTAAAGCGCTTTAACGTCGGCCCGGGCACAACGTTATGTGTATTGGGTATGGGAGGGCTCGGCCATCTTGCGATCCAGTTCGCCAGCGCCATGGGTGCCCGTGTGATTGTGGCCTCCCGCTCTGAAGCCAAGCGCGCCGACGCCACGCGTCTGGGTGCTGAGGTAGCGATTGACCCTGACTCTGAGGACTTACAGGCCTGGATGGGGCAGGTTGATTTGATTCTGGATACGATCTCCAACCCGCACGACTTGAATCGCTGGTTTTCGCTCCTGCGCCGGGGCGGCAAGCTCTGTTTGGTGGGCGTGCCCACGGAGCAGCTGGAGATCTTCCCCGCGTTGATTGTGTTCGGTGACCGCGCGCTGGAAGGCTCTCTGATCGGCGGTATTGCCGACACCCGGGAGATGGTGCAGTTTGCCCACAGCCACGGCTTGGGCGCCGAGATCGAGCTGGTTCAACCTGATGAGATCGAGACAGCGTGGCATCGGCTGCACGAGGGTGACGTGCAGTACCGGTTTGTGATCGATCTGGAGTCGTTGGCCGATAGCTAATGGTGTGGGGTTGCGCGAACCAGGCTAGGCGGTAGGTTTGTCACTGATTAGCCGCTATTTGTTCAGTCTGTGAAGAAGACAGCAGCCCTATTACCTGATTTACCGGGGAGATTTCGCTATCTTTCGCGCACGTTTCACTTAGCCTTTTGACCTATGACATCCACAGCACCGACAGCGCGGCAACCATCTGCTCGACAGCAAGCCTCTGTGGCGCAAACTCACGCGCAGATTGCGTCGTCGGCACTACAAGCGGGGTCGTTACCGGCCGCGCGGGCCTGGCCGTCTTTCAGCGGCCTGCCGCGTTGGCTTCAACAGGAGCTCCGTTCAGATCATGCCGGCGAGTTTGGCGCGGTTATGATTTATCGCGGCATTTTGGCAATCTCTCGGGATGCGAGCGTCAGGGAATTCGCGGATTCGCACCTACGTACCGAGCAGAAGCACCTCGCGCTCATGGAGGAGATCGTCCCGGCAGCAGGTCGCACGCGGTTACTGCCACTCTGGCGCCTGATGGGCTGGCTGACCGGAGCATTGCCCGCATTGTTTGGGCGGCAGGCGGTGTTTGCCACCATTGAGGCGGTGGAAACCTTTGTCGATCATCACTATCAGCAGCAAATT
>JAHEJH010000103.1 GCA_024638905.1 Luminiphilus sp. | reverse complement strand
CGTGCATCGCTGTCGGCGCACGTGATCGAGGATGCTTTGGTAGTTGGTGCCATCAGCACGCAACCGACGGCGCAATGTGGTTGGGCTAATGTGAAGCGTGTCGGCGACCTCTTCCGAGCGCAGCCTCAGCAGGTCACCGTTGAGCAGTAGATCAATGACGCTCAGCGTGGTGCGTGACAGCTCGTGGGGTGCGCGGTCGGTGACGCGAATACAGAGGTCCGCCGGTACCGCTGGCAATGGCCTTTGTGAGCCGCGTTCTAGAGAATCCCAAGGATTACCGGAGGGTGCGCGGCGCTGCTCGGGTACCTTGTGCAGGTAGAGTGGATAATCAGTCTTGTGATGATGCGATTCGACAGAGTTTTTCATAGTAACGTCCATGTCTAGTCAAATTTCCCCCAAGGGTCTTTTGAGGCACTCCTTCGCCCCGGCCAGTCAGGATAGCCAAATGAAAACCGAGAGCCAGTTGATCGACCGAAAAGGATGGCATTGGTCGCTTGGAGTGAGCTTTTGCCAAAAATGGTGACTGCGAGCCTTGGTAGTCTGCAGGTGCGGCAAGCCTCAGCGCGTCATGAGGTTAGCCGGGCGGCTGATAAGGGATAAGCCGAGCGCGCTTCGGGCAATAGAGTGGGTGCCGCGGCATGCCCTGTGCCGTGACGCCTAGGCACTGTGCATGCTCTATCAAGTAAGCAACGTTGCTGGCCCTATCATACAACTGCCCTCCATTACCCCAGGCCGCCACAAGCAGTTGTGACTCGGTGCCCGCCCGCCACAGCCAACGGTTGGCGCCCGGGCCGACGGGGTCCGATACCGCGGAGAGGACGGCAGGGTCGGTGGCGCGGAAGCTAAAGAGATTCACCAGCAGCAGGGACCCACATCCCCATTGTTGGGCAAATCCCATACACCGCCTCAATGTCGGATCATCAGTTTGCGCATCGGCGGTAGACGGGTTCAGTCCAATAAACGCGCACTGGGGAAGGGTGTCGTCCCATTCTCTTCGAAGCCAGTAACGATAACGACCGCAGCGCGAAAATCCCGCGCGACCCTTCACGGGCGCACTCAAACCCTTATTCACGAACAACACAGTCGTCGGTTATCGGGCCTTGGTCCGGCGCGGGTTCCTCATAGATGTCGATAAATCCATGCTGCTGCAACGCGCGCTCGTGATATGTCCCGTCATGGCGAGCGAGGCAAGTCTTGAAGTAGGGCTGTTGATCTTCCGGGTAAAGCTCGGCCTGTAAATCTGCTGGTTTGGTTGAGCAGCCCGACAGGCTGAATCCCGCAACCAACAACGGGAGCAAAAACGCATTATTTTGCCGTGGACTGGGCCTTGGGCGGTTCGTAATCGGCTTTGACCTTGGCATGTTATGGTCCCAAGCGAGCGTATCGTTGTGAGGCAATGGTAGCGCGGGCAACGTTATGACTCGCCACTTTACTGATCCGCACCACAGCGACGCAAATTAAGCGCAGTGACGCAAAAAAGACGTTGGCTGCAACGGGGGAGAGCATGATTTTATTGACGGGCGCCACCGGGCGCGTCGGTTCCTCAGCCGCCAAGGCGCTGTCGCGGGCAGGCGTGCGTTTCAGAGCCTTGGTCCGGGACCCTGACAAGGTGGCTTTCGATTCCGATGGGGTGGAAGTCGTGCAGGGCGACCTGAATGATTCCGCGATCGTCGAGCAGGCGCTGCAGGGTATTAGCCGTGCGCTCATCGTGATGGGTAACCACCCAGACCAGTCAAAACTGGAACGTCAGTTTGCCAGCCTCGCCTCCGATGCCGGTGTATCGCATCTGGTCAAAGTGTCATCCATGGAGGCGGTCCCCGATGCCACTGCTACCTTGCCCAAGAATCACTACGACACGGAGCAGTACATCACCGAGCTGGGCGTGGACTGGACTTTTCTGCGCCCCAATTACTACATGCAAAATATGCTTATGTATGCCGGCGCCATCGCCCGAACCAACAGCTTCGCTTTGCCACTGGGTAACGCCAAGACAGCCATGATCGATGCACGGGACGTGGGTGAGGTGGCGGCGGTGGTGCTCGCCGGAGAGGGTCACGCCGGGCAGGCCTATCGATTAACCGGGCCCGCATTGATGGATTTTCATGAGGTCGCGGTGCGCATGGGCAGCGTATTGGAGCGGTCGGTCAGCTATGTGGCGCAAAGCCCCGAGGCGTTCCGTGAGGTGCTGGGGCAGTTTATTCAGTCGGCATGGCAGCTCGATGCCGTGTGTGAACTCTTTGCCGAGATCGCCGCGGGGTCCCTTGAAGAACAGAACTCGACCACGGCTGATCTCTTGGGTCGCCCTGCGTTGGATTTGGAATCTTTCACGCGGCAATTTGCGGGAGCGTTCCAGCCTGTAGACTAGAGATTAGCGCCGTTTGCAATATTGATGTGCCCTCAATAAGCTCGCCGCCTGATAACACGCCTCCAGTGCTTCATCCGTTGCCAGGGCCGTTGGAGCCCTAACCTAACCCCAACCTAAAGAGAGATAAGGAATACCGCTATGCCTACGATGACTTTGCTTGGGTGGTTCCACACGGTAATGGGTGTGATCGCCATCCTCACCGCGGCCTATGCGCTTTATAAGCATCGCATCATTCGTGCTGCAGATACGTCGGGTCGCGCCTACCTGCTGATCACGCTGGTAGTCGCAGGATCGGCGCTAGCTATCTATAACCAGGGTGGCTTTGGGGTGGGGCACATTCTCGCAGTGTTGACTCTGACGGCGCTGTTGGCGGGTTACCTGCTCGAGACGCTGGCGCCATTTGGCAAGTGGTCTGTGTATCTGCAGACCGGGGCCTATACGGCCACCGTGCTGTTTCACATGATTCCAGCGATTACCGATTTTCTTCGCCGCTTACCGGTGGGCGACCCCTTCGTGGATTCGCTGGACGCACCGCTGGTGCAGAGTTTTCATCTGGCGTTTTTGGCGGCGTTTGTAGTGGGGGTGTTAGCACAGTGGGTGTGGCTGACCCGCTCTCGGAACTGAGGCACAAGCGCTATGTTGTTTATGCTGATTACACTGGGTTTTGTTGTCGTTGTGACGGGCTGCATGATTCTCATCAACCGCTGGATGGTGTCCCAGCGACCTGAGCGACCAAGTCAATCTGAAGACGAAGACCCACCTGCGCAGACTTGAGTTAGGTCGGGCGCACTCCATATGGAGCTTTTGCTCAGTCAGATCAGCCCGATCCCGAGTCATGCACTCGCGGCATTAGCTGCCGTCATCCTGGGCGGTGCACAGTTGGCGTCTGCCAAAGGCACAGCGCGGCATCGCGCGTTGGGCTGGGCCTGGGTGGGCCTGATGGCCTATGTGGCCGCCTCATCGTTTTTTATCAGTGAGCTGAGACTGTGGGGCGCGTTCAGCCCGATTCATTTACTCAGTATCTGGACTCTGTTCGCGCTGGTGATGGCGGTTTATTTCGCCCGCCAGGGCAATATCCGCCAGCACAAAATCTGGATGGTGCTGCTCTACATCCTCGCGCTGCTGGTGACCGGTCTGTTCACTTTCTGGCCCGGTCGCGTAATGCATGGCGTATTGTTCGGTGTCTAGTACCCTATGGCAGGCCACTCACGTGATGAGCGTGTGCTGATCAATAATTGAAGCCCAATAAGGAGCGGTAAGTGGGAATGATTTCAGGCGCCTGTTTTTGCAAAGCCGTTCGGTACGAGTTGCTGACAGAATCACAGATGCAGGGCCTGTGTTACTGCACCGATTGTCAGGTGGTGGGCGGGAGCTCCCACTGGGCCTCCTATGCCGTGGCACCCTCCGACTTTCAATTGTTGGAAGGCACTCTGACCCCCTATACCTATGACCCGGGCTCGGGCCGCGAGGTCACGCGTCACTTCTGCGGCACTTGTGGCACACAGATCATGGTGCAGTCTGATGAACTCGGTGTGGCCTCGGTGAACGCCATGACCTTTGATGACGCCACGCAATTCACGCCGCAGATCGCCTACTTCGGCGCCAGTGCGCCGCGCTGGTGCGAGGTGGATCCGCGCCTCACCGCATTCGGGGATGCCGAGTGACTTTACTCCTCGCCTATCTGGCGATTGCCATCGGAGTCTCATTCCTCTGCTCAGTGCTGGAGGCGGTCCTGCTGTCCATCACGCCAAGCTACTTAGAGCAACTGACACAGGAGCGACCGAAATCAGGGAAGGCGATACAGTCTGTGAAAGACCGGCTGGATGAATCGCTCTCGAGCATTCTCATCCTCAACACCTTCGCCCATACCATGGGGGCGGCGGGTGTCGGGGCTCAGGCGCTCCGCGTATTTGGCCCCGAGGCAGAGACTCTGGTTGCAGTCTTGCTGACGTTGGCGATTCTGTATTTCTCCGAGATCATCCCGAAAACGCTGGGTGCGACCTATTGGCGGCAGCTGGCGGTACCGGCGGCGTTTACGATCAGGTGGCTGGTGCGGTTGGTGTATCCGCTGGTGTGGGTGTCGACGCGCCTGACGCAACTACTCGGTAAAAGCCATAAGGACGAGATCACCCGTGAGGAAATTCTGGCGCTGGCGTCTCTCGGGCGCAAAGACGGTGCGCTCAAGGCGCAGGAAAACGAGTATCTGGTGAACCTGCTCAAACTGAGCGATACCCAGACCAGCGAGATTCTCACACCGCGCACGGTGGTGCACATGCTGGACGAGGCCACGACCGTCTCAGAAGCGCTCGGTCTAGACGCCTCTCGCCAGTTCACGCGTATCCCGATTTTTCGCGACTCCACCGACAACGTGACCGGTATGGTGATGTGCGTAGCCCTCTTTGAAGCCGAGCGGGAGGGCGGTGCGGGTGATCCGATCGCCGCTTATGCGCAGCCTGTGGTCCGTGTACCCGAGGAGCTGCCTGTCTACCGACTGCTGGATCGCTTTATTCGCGAGCAGGCACATCTGGCCGTGGTCGAGGACGAGTTTGGTCAAACCGCGGGCATCGT
>JAHEJH010000100.1 GCA_024638905.1 Luminiphilus sp. | reverse complement strand
TCGAGTGCCGCGAGATCGTTGAAGGGCAGGGTGACGGTATGTTGCGCCAGTACTTCTGGCACACCCGGTGAGCTGGGCACGCCAAAGGTCAGCGCACCGGAGCCGGCCTTGATCAGTAGCGAATCCGAATGCCCGTGATAGCAGCCCTCGAACTTGATGATCTTGTCGCGTCCGGTAAAGCCACGCGCCAGACGAATGGCGCTCATGGTGGCCTCGGTACCCGAGCTGGTCATGCGCACCAGCGACATGCTGGGCACGAGCGTGCTAATGGTTTCAGCGAGCTCGATCTCGATCTCGGTAGGGCAGCCAAAGCTGAGGCCACTTTGCGCAGCCTCTACAACCGCCTCGCGCACGCGAGCGTGGTTATGACCCATGATCATCGGGCCCCAGGAGAGGACGTAATCGATGTAGCGCTTGCCGTCGGCATCATAGAGGTACGCGCCCTCGGCGCGCTCCATGAACCGGGGCGTTCCACCCACCGCTTTGAAGGCCCGCACGGGCGAGTTCACGCCACCGGGAATGGTGTGTTTAGCGCGCTCGAAGAGCGCTTCAGATCGACTCATGACTAACCAATGTTGCTTTTGTTTGCGTTAATTATCGCAGGCCGGGCGCCTCTGCGCACCCCAACGGAATCAGCCGCTCAATGCGGGGCGCAGGTAGACCAATAGCACGATCGCAAACAAGAATAAAACGGGGACCTCGTTAAAGACCCGATAAAACACGTGGGTTCGGTCGTCTTCACCGCGGCAGACCCGTCCCACATAGACGCCGGTCTGAAAGTGGTAGACCACCAAACACACGACCCCCACAAGTTTAGCGATCATCCAGCCCGACGACAGGTAGTACTCCCATTGGAAGCTCAAGCGCCATAGCCCAAGTGCAATTGCGAGCACCATAAAGGGCGTGACGAATCGGTAGAGTTTGCGCGCCATCACCGCCAGCACCGCTTGGGTCTCAACGTCGGGGCTTTGAGCGTAGTACACGAGGATGCGCGGCAGGTAGAAGATGCCCGCAAACCAGCAGACAACAAAGATGACGTGAAAGCCCTGTATCCACAGCATGTGGCTGTCCTTGTGCGCTTTGGTAAAAAGCCCGTCCGGCCATGACACTGCGCGATTGATCGTGAGACAGTACGCGCCCCGCAACACTAACAGAAGCAGGCGCGAAAATGATCAGGGTCGGAGTGGTCGGTGGAACCGGGTACACAGGCGTGGAGCTGCTTCGGCTGCTACTGCGCCACCCGGGCGTCGAGGTATCCCTCATCACCTCACGTGGTGAGGCGGGCCGTCGTCTGGATGATCTGTTCCCGAGCCTGTTGGGCGCCTGCGATCTGACATTTACGGACCCCGCCGAGGCAGATTACTCAGCCTGCGACCTGGTGTTCTTTGCGACGCCCCACAACGTCGCGATGCGTGAGGTACCGGCGCTGATTGAGCAGGGTGTTCGCGTCGTCGACTTGTCTGCTGACTTCCGCTTGCGCGATGTCGGGGTGTGGGAGCACTGGTATGGCGAGACCCACGCCGCACCTGAACTCTGTGCCGAGGCGGTCTATGGATTACCCGAGGTCAATCGCAACGCTATTCGCGGGGCCCAATTGGTCGCCTGCCCTGGCTGTTACCCCACCGCCGTGCAGCTGGGTTTCCTGCCATTGCTCGAAGCGGGCGTTATTGATACCAGTGGATTGATTGCCTCCTGCGGATCTGGTGTCAGTGGTGCTGGCCGGCAAGCCAAGCTTGGCAGTCTGCTCACCGAGGCGGGGGAGAGCTTGGCTGCTTATGGTGTGGCCGGCCATCGGCATCTCCCCGAGATGGAGCAGGGCTTGGCCAGCATGACTGCTGAGGCGATACAGCTCACATTCGTGCCACATCTGGTGCCGATGAGTCGGGGCATTCACGCAACGTTATTTGCCAAGCTGACCTCAAGTGACGTTGATCTGCAGTCTTTGTTTGAGACGCGCTTCACGGCGGAGCCGGCGGTCGTCGTACTCCCGCAGGGTTCACATCCTGCGACGCGGAGCGTGCGCGGCGCGAATACCTGCCAACTCTCTGTGGCACAGCCCCAGGGCCGCGATACGGTGGTCGTCATGTCCGCGATCGACAATCTGGTTAAGGGCGCTGCCGGTCAGGCCGTGCAGGCCATGAATCTGATGCTGGATCAGCCCGAGACGACCGGCCTGGAAGGCATCGCCCTCGCACCCTGAATCGTGAGGGCGTAAGTCATGAGCCGCCACCAACATCGCACCGTTGTGAAACGTATCCATCCCCACGCATGGCGCTGGCGCCTGCTGGGAGCAATAGTGTTGCTGAGCAGCTGTTTCGCTGCCGGTGCTTGGTGGGGTCAACGCCTGGCGAGTGCCCCCGCGCCCTTGACTGACCAAAGCACGGCGCTGCGAGACCAGATCAGTCAGCTTCAACTTCAGGCTGAGGCGGATCAACAAACACTGAACGAACTCAGGGACGATCTTCGCCAGCAGGCGGCCGATATCGGTGCGCTGGAGGACATGCTGGCGTTTTATCGGGCTGTGTTGACGCCTGAGGAGGCCAACGTGCCCGCAGTGATTCGGCCTCCGGAGCTGGTCAAACTGGGCGATGCTTCGCGCTGGCGCCTATCGGTGGTGATCCATCGTAGCGAGGAGGGCGATGCGGTTTATCGTGGGCAGTTGAGCGTGATTGTCCGCGGAGAAGGACCGGGTGAACCGGTGCTGACTACCCTCGGTGAGGTTGACAGTACAACGACTTCTGGTGTATTCCCAATACGATTCCGGTACTTACAAGAGCTTCAGGTAGTAATTTCTCTCCCTGAGGCGTTTCTGCCGGAGACAATTGAGTCAGTTGTGACGCTGACCGGACCGGTCCGCAGGACCCTTCGGCGCAGCGACGGGTGGCAGGATCTGGTCAACAGTGGCCACGGCGCACAACTGTAGAACACAACAAGAGTGAACGAGAGTAAGGAGTCACATCATGCGTAATCGGAGAGACACCATGGCGACTGGCGCATCATCAGGCGGTACTACCCTCATCTCATCGGAAACCACCGTTAAGGGGGACATCACCTTCACCGGCCAACTCGACGTCGAGGGCACGGTTGTAGGATCTATTCAGGCTGGTTCGGGCGACGCGGTGTTGCGAGTTGTATCGGGCGGCCGCGTGTCGGGTGAAATTAAAGTGGCCCATGTGACGGTCAACGGCAAAATTGAGGGCGACATCCACAGCGGTGAGCGTCTCGTGCTCGCCGAGCAGGCAGTCATAGATGGCGACGTCTATTACAACTTGGTCGAAATGGCGGTGGGTGCCAAGGTCAACGGCGGCCTGCGCCACAGTAGCAATGTTGCCGATGATCTCGCAGCCAAGCGGGAGGCTAAAGTGGCTGAGTCAACGCCCTCTAGCTGAGGCACCTGTGCTGCGGGAACTGGCCCCAAAGCCGCTGCTTGGGGTCGAATTCCGGTACACTTCGCGTGAGTAACTGATTTGCCCGAACCAACGAGGGCGCACGAGAGCATCCATGAGCGTTGTCGAAGCTTTTGATCCCAACGAAATCCGTCTTAGCGATAACGCGGTTAGCAAGGTCCGTGCCTTAGTCGAAGACGAAGGCAACCCCGGCCTCAAGCTCCGCGTTTATATCACCGGCGGTGGCTGTTCGGGTTTTCAATACGGCTTCTCTTTTGATGAAGCGGTCAGTGACGACGACATGGTGGTAGAGCGTGACGGCGTCACGGCGCTGATCGATGCGATGAGCTACCAGTATCTGGTGGGCAGCGAGGTTGATTATTCTGAGGGCCTTGAGGGTTCGCGTTTTGTCGTCAATAACCCCAATGCCACGACCACCTGCGGCTGCGGCGCGTCTTTCTCGATCTGATTTTTTTGGCTCCGATCCCGGGTGGGTCGCGAGCGAGTTGCATCTCCGCCTTTACCAGCCGATCCGGAAATTCACCTGCGCGGGGTAAATGCCTCCTAGCACTCTGGCGCCGGCAGCGCCGGTGACCGCAGGCACGTTGCCGGCCAGCCCGGCAAGCGTCTGCTCCGCTAGCCAAGCAAACGCCCAGGCCTCGACCCATTCCGGATCCACGCCGATGTCTTCAGTGGTGGTAACAGGCGTGCCCTCCAGCCGATCATTCAGTCGCTGCATCAACCAGACGTTGCGTGCACCACCGCCACATACCCTAATGACATCGAGGGGTTGCCCCTCTAGCGCTCGAGCAAGGCTCTCCACCGTGAGTTCCGCCAGCGTGCATTGCACATCGGCCGGTGCCTCGGTGCCACTCAGGCGCGCCGCCAACCAGTCGAGATGAAAATACTCCGGACCGGTACTTTTTGGAGGGCGGGTGGCGAAGTAAGGATCTTGCAGCAGTGCGCTGAGCAAAGGTGTTATGACGTTGCCGCTGGCAGCCCATTCGCCATTGCGATCAAACGGTTCGCTTTGGTGCTGGGCGACCCAGCCGTCCATCAAGGTGTTTCCTGGGCCTGTGTCCCACCCGGTCACGTCACCGGCCGACCTAATCAGGCTGATGTTGGCAATGCCGCCAATGTTCACTACTGCAGTGGAGACTCCCGCGCTGACCAGTCGGGCTTGGTGAAAGGCCGGCACCAGTGGTGCGCCCTGGCCTCCTGCCGCCATATCGCGGCGTCGGAAGTCGGTGACTACTGTAATGCCGGTGCGTTCCGCCAGCCGATTCGGGTCCCCTATTTGCAGCGTGTAGGGTGTGTCACCGTCGGGGTGGTGACGTAGCGTCTGGCCGTGGCAACCAATTGCTGCAACGGCGGTGGCATTGAGCTGTGCCGCTTCCAATAACGCTGAAACGGCCGCCGCATACTCCTCGGCTAGCTGCATATCGAGTGTGGCCAGCCGGTGGAGTTCATTCTGCCCCGCCTGTCGAAATGCCAGGATCTCCTCGCGGAGTGGCGCCGGCAACGGGCGGTGACGCGAGCCGATCAGCTTGCTCTGTGCCCCT
>JAHEJH010000099.1 GCA_024638905.1 Luminiphilus sp. | reverse complement strand
GCTCACAGCCCCCAACCTGCTGAGTTAGGCGCGAGGTAATTTCGATGGACACTCTGCTGCCGCAGGCCGTTGCGCTCCTTCAGGATGACTGGGTCATCTATGCCCTGCCCCTGTTCTTTAGCGCCTTATTGATTGAGTGGGTCATCGCATACCGAAAATCGCTTGCACTCTATGAGCGGCAAGACTTTCTCGCCTCCATGGGCGTGATGTTGCTGACAGTGGTGATCGATGTATTGCCGAAGCTCGGTGGCGTGCTGCTCATGTTTATCTGTTGGGAGCTCTCGCCGCTCAAAGAGGTGGTGAGCCGGGCACCTCAGTGGTGGGTGCTGCTGTTTTTTTTGGATGACCTCACCTACTACAGCTTTCATCGTGCCAATCACGAAGTGCGGTTTTTGTGGGCGGGACATGTCTCACACCACAACTCCCAGTACTACAACTACGGCACGGCGCTCCGCCAGGGTGTTGGTGAGCGGGTCATTAAATATCTGTTCTGGTGCCCGCTGGCATTACTGGGATTTGATCCGGTGATGATTATCACCATGATGAGCCTCAGTCTGATCTATCAGTTCTGGCTGCACACAGAGACGATTGATCGGATGCCCGCCTGGTTTGAGTGGTTCTTCAATACTCCAAGCCACCATCGGGTTCATCACGCTTCAAACGTCAAATATCTGGATCGCAACCACGCCGGCGTGCTGATTATTTGGGATCGCCTGTTCGGCACGTTTAGCCCCGAAGTCACAGCTGAACCGGTCCGCTACGGTCTCACGAACAATATCGCCACTCATCACCCGATGAAGGTGGCTTTCGGTGAATACGCCGACATCGCACAGGACCTCCGTCGCGCGGGGGGTTGGCAGAACGCTGTCCGCTACCTGTTTCTGGCCCCGGGATGGAGCCATGACGGCGAGGACAAACGCTCGAATACGCTGAGGCGCATAGCCAGTGCTTCCACTCCCTGAGGGGTCAGGCATTCCCTAGACGAATCGGGAGCTCGGTAGCGCGGTGGCCGCTGGCGGCAAATACCGCGTTGGCGACGGCTGCCGCGACGCAGGGCACGCCCAACTCCCCGACGCCACCGGGGGCCTCTTCGGAGGCCACCGTGGAGACTGTGACTTCGGGCATCTGGTGGCACCTCAGCATCGGATAAGTGCCAAAGTTATTTTGAACGGCAGCACCGCGATCAAAGGACACGCCACCTGCCAGCACCATACCCAACACATCCGCGACGGCACCCTGCAGCTGTGCTTCTACCGTGCCCGGACACAGCACGACGCCGCAGTCTGCCGCGACCCAGATGCGCTCGACGCTGAAACCTTCGGCCGAAACCGAAACCTCCACCACCTGCGCACAAAAACTCCCCCAGCCTTCGATGCAGGCAATACCCAAGCCGTGTCCTGTGGGCAGGGTCCGTCCCCATCCGGCCAGATCGGCCACTTTGTCCAACACGGCCCCTAACCGGGGCTTTTGGGATAGCAGTGCGCGCCGGTAACGATAGGGGTCCTGCCCCGTTTGATGCGCCAGATGATCGATAAAAGACTCGATAGCAAAGGGGTGAGCGGAGCTGTGCACGGCACGCCAGAACCCGACCCGAATGGGGAGTTCGGCCTCGCACCAGCGTATTTCCAGTGCCGGCACCTCATAGGGAAAAGGCGTGTGCGAGACCTCGACAATCTCGGGATGATAAAACTGCGGGAATAACTGTTTTCTGAGGGACTGGGTGGCGATTCGCAGCTCGAGGTCGGTTGGCATGCCTGCCTCATCCAGCCGCGCCCTACATCGATAGGCAGCCGCCGGCCGAAATTGATCCTGCTCGATGTCAGTCTCTCGATCCCAGATCACCTGTACCGGGCGTCCAAGTTTTGCAGAGAGGGTTGCCGCTTGAAAAGTCGCGCCAAAATCGAGCCCCTTGCGACCAAATCCGCCCCCCAGATAGGTATTGAACATCTGAATGTCTGCGACCGGCCGCCCCAAAAGCGCTGCCACCTGCTCAGCGCTGCGCTTGGGTGACTGGGTCGGTGCATAAACCAGAACGCGGTCTGCCTCTACTGATACCGTCGCGGTCATGGGCTCCATGCAGGCGTGTGCCAAAAAGGGTTGGTGATAGCGCGCCTCGACCCAGCCTGACGCCTCATTACTCAGCGCCTGCTCGCTGGCCATGGCCACCGTGCCGCGCCCATCACTGAGTGCCGCCTCTAATTCCATCGCGATCGCGGTATTACCGGCCTGAGCAAAAGCCCCTTCTTGATGCGTGATGGACAGCGTTTTCAGCACCGCGTTGGCTCGCCACCAGGTGGTGGCCACCACTGCAACCGCGTCGTCGAGGGTCGTGACACTCAGCACATTGGGGTGTGTCGGGGGTGTTTGGCCCAACGCGACACTGCCGCCGGGGTCTGGGGCCATCCGGACCGCGGCATAGACCATGTCGGGTAGCCGCACGTCGGCGCCAAATTGGGCCGCACCGGTCACCTTGGCCTCACCGTCCTTGCGTATCTGGGTCTGACCCAGCAATCGCCATTCACCGGGCGCGCGCAGGCGAGGCGATGCGGGCAAAGGCACCGCTGCGGCGGCCTGGCACAGCTCGCCATAAGTGGCCGTTTTGCCGCTGACCGGATCGCTGATGCGGCCCTCTGTCGCGACTAGGCCCGAGACTGATACTTGCCACCGCTGGGCCGCCGCCTCAGTCAAGGCCATGCGCGCCGCCGCCCCGAGCTGTCTCAGCGGTTGGTACCAGATCCTAACCGCGCGACTGTTACCGGCGGCCTGGCCCCTGACGTTGTAGAAATCAGGGTGGTGGGGCGCGATCTCGACCTCGACCCGGGACCAATCGACCTCCAGTTCTTCGGCAACCAACGCCGCCAAAGACGTAATCACGTTCTGCCCCATCTCGGCGACCGGGGGCACGAGTACGATACGGTTGTCGGGTGTGATTCGGAGAATCTCTGAAAATCGAGCGTGTTCAAGCGCACCCTCATCGACGGATGTAGGAGCTGCCTCTACCAAAAGTGGCTGCCCACGCAGGCCCAGCCCGAGCCCCACCGCCCCGGCCAGCGTTTTTTGCAGCACCCACCGTCTACCTACCGGTTGCAATGCCTCGCTCTCCTGTCATTTGCTTCTTGCTTGATCAATTCACGACTGCTGATGATCACCGCTACCGCCAGACCTCAACGATTTCAGACGTCACCCTCTCGTCACTCATCGATGGGGCTACCGGAACGGCAAGGAGATCTTCCCGCGGGTCGATCAATCCAACAGGCTCCTCGCCACCCGAAACCCAAAGATATCACTGCGCGTCTGTTCAGGGTCACGCCCACGAAATGTGACGCGCTGGCGCTCCAGACGGCTGCGCCAACTGCCGCCGCGTATCGCGCGGTGTGTGCACTCCCCGGTGCGCAGCGTCATCGCTGAACCGTCTGTCGATTGATCCACATAGGGCAACACCGAACAATCAGCGACCCACTCCCACACATTACCGACCATGTCGTGAACACCGAAGGCATTGGCCCGATACTGCCCAACAGGTGCGCGGGTCGCCGCGCGGTCGTCGCAGGTCACTGCCGCATCAGGAACTTGACTCACCGGATGATCCTGCAAAATGGCCATCGCCGACGCATCGAGGACATTGGCGTACATACAGATGCCCTGTGTCGTCGCCCCCCAGGGCCATGTGTGGGCAGATCCTGCCCGTGCGGCGTACTCCCACTCCGCCTCAGTTAGGAGGCGATAGGGCTTGCCCGTTCTCCTCACAAGCCACGCCACATAAGTCTCGGCATCGCGCCAACTCACACAGACAACGGGCAGGGCCGCATTGGGTGCGGCCTGCTCAGCGTCTATGCGGCGGCTGCGCTCCGCATGCTCTTGGGCAGACAGGTCACAGTCAGATGCAATGCGATGTCCTGTGTCGGCCGCGAAGTTTTCGAACTCCGCTTCACTGAGCTCAAACCTAGCCACCGCGAAAGGCCGTTCTATCCGGATACGACGGACCGGGCCATGGGGACGCAGGCTACCGTCTCGCATCAGAGACGTTCGCTCTTCTCCCATGTCGAATTCACCCGGTGGCACCACCACCATTAACGGGCAATCCGGACAGTCCCGAAAGCTGTCTCCCGGGGTCAAACCAGTATCAGTAGGCGATGCGGAGAGCGTTGATGTCAGTAGGCATGAGAGGGACAGCAATGCCAGCTGCACTGGGAAGCAGACCCATCTGATGCCACCCCAAAACGACTGTGCGCGCACTGATAGATGAACCTAGGCGGCAGGACGCCAACTACCGTGGAAACCGAACGGCACGCGGTGATCAAGTCGCACCGTGGCGACCGGCCCATCCGCCACTGCCATGGCGTCCAGCACCACCAGTGACGAGGTATGCCGGTCTGGCTCAAAGACGGTTGCCAGGAGCCACCCGGCACCCTCATCTGCTTTCTTTGAGCGCTCTACAAACACCGGCTCTGACACCCCACTCCCGAATCCGGCATCCCAGACTTGTTGCTGACCGGAATCCAGGTCGATATGGGTAATTTCGTGGAAGATGCCGCCGTCGCCCCGCTGGCGTTGTGACGCGGTAGCCAAAAACCCGTGCCGGTGTCGACCCATGGCAAATCGGTCATCGATCCTCGGAAATTCTGCGGCCACGTCCACGAGTGGCTCCCGATCAATCTGACCGGTGCCGACGTTGGCCTGCCATCGCGTGAGGCGGCCCTGCGCTTCAGCGTGACCGGGCAAGTTGCCGTTGGGATCGGGGAAGTTGGGTGCCACCGCAAAATCGATGGCATCAAAGGTGACTTGCTGGCCCTCATTCCACGCATTGAGGTAATGAAAGACAAAGCAGACCGGCGCCTCGATCCACCGGATCTCACTCACCGGCGCGTCGCGCTCCAATACCCAGATATAGGCGCCGGCCCCCGCATCAAAGGCAAAGGGCGAACCTATTTTGGCCATGCGATCCAGGTCG
>JAHEJH010000094.1 GCA_024638905.1 Luminiphilus sp. | reverse complement strand
GGTGGCGACCGACCACGAGGAGGTGGGGAGTGCCTCGACCGTGGGCGCTCAGGGTCCCATGCTGATGGATGCTTTGACCGCACTGGTGCCGGACCCCCAGGACAACCAGCAGCTCCGCACGGATTCGTGGATGCTGTCGGTGGATAACGCGCATGCGGTGCACCCCAACTATGCGGACAAGCATGACGACCAACACAGCCCGCGACTCGGAGGCGGCCCTGTGGTCAAAATCAATCGGAATCAGCGTTACGCGACGAACAGCGAAGGTGCCGCCCGACTGCGACTATTGGCTGAGCGAGCCGGAGTGGATGTGCAGGCGTTTGTGATGCGAGCCGATCTGGCCTGTGGCAGCACGATTGGCCCCATCACAGCGACCGAGACGGGCATTGCCACCACGGATCTGGGCGTGCCGACGCTGGCGATGCACTCGATTCGCGAACTGGCGTGCACGGCTGATATTCCGCAGTTGTTGTCGTTACTCACTGCGTTCTACCGCCGTCTGGCCTGAGGGAAGAGAGGGCATCATGAGTTCAACTCGGGTACTGACGGGCATCACAACAACCGGTACGCCGCATCTGGGTAATTATGTTGGGGCGATCCGCCCTGCCATCGCTGCATCCCGGGATCCTGAGGTGGATGCGTATCTGTTTCTGGCGGACTATCACGCGCTAATCAAGAACCAGAATCCCGATGAAGTGGCACAGTCCAGTCGCGAGATCGCCGCAACCTGGTTGGCGTTGGGTCTCGATCCAGAAAATACCTACTTCTACCGCCAGTCCGATATCCCCGAGATCACCGAGTTGAGCTGGGTACTGACCTGCTCGGCAGCGAAAGGCCTGATGAACCGGGCTCACGCCTACAAAGCCGCTGTGCAGGCCAATGAAGAATCCGGTGAGGACCCCGACTTTGGGATCACCATGGGTTTGTTTTCCTACCCCATACTGATGGCTGCTGATATTTTGATTTTTAATGCCCACCAGGTGCCGGTCGGGCGCGACCAGATTCAGCACGTTGAGATGGCGCGGGATATTGCGCAGCGCTTCAATCATCACTACGGCGAGACCTTCACCTTGCCCGAGGCGGTGGTCGATGACCACGTCGCCGTCTTGCAGGGGCTGGATGGACGCAAGATGAGCAAGAGCTACGGTAATACCATTCCGCTGTTTGGCACGCCGAAACAACTGCAAAAGGCGATCAACAAGATCAAAACCAATTTGCTGGAGCCCGGTGAACCCAAAGACCCCGATGACTCGACCGTGTTTCAGGTGTGGTGCGCGTTTGCAGACGAAGCGGAACGTGAGCACATGCGCCAGGCCTTTGCCGATGGCATTGCCTGGGGCGAGGCCAAAAAGCAGCTCTTTGAGCGGGTTAATGACGAGTTAGCACCTGCGCGGGAGATCTACGACCGACTGATGGTCAACCCCGAGGAGGTGGAAGCCATCCTCAGGCAGGGCGCCGAGCGCCTCAGGCCGCAAAGTAGGGCGTTACTGGAGAAAGTGCGCCACGCTGTCGGCTTGCGCGCGTACCGCTAGCGTTACAGCGCCAGCGCAACACCCAGCGCGAGGCTGCGGGGCTCCCCCACGAAATACCGGTAGCTACCGAAGCCGAAGTCGGCGCGTTCAGCGTATCCCTTATCCATCAGATTTGTCGCGACCAGCGTCAGGGTGAGCGAAGGGGTCACCCCCCACGACCCTCTGAGATTCAGTAATTCATGGCCGGCGTATTCGTGTTGGTTGTTGGGATCCAGCCAGTACTTAGCCACCCACAGCCACTCCAGCTCAGTTGTGAGTGCGGGGCCAACCTGAGAGAAGTCTGCCAGCAGTTGCACCGAGCCAAAGTGTTTTGGCGCGGTGTCAATGTCGTTCCCTTCGATACTGCCCCGCGATCCCAGCAGCTGAATATCACTGTCGTAGCGGTGCCGGGCGAAGCTGCCGTTTGCCTTCAATGACCAGATGTCCGAGAACTGCCAGTTCAGGCTGGCTTCGATGCCGCGGTGAGCTGTCTCGGCGCCTGAGACGTTGTAGCGATCCCGGTCCTGAAAAATGACGTCCTCTTTGTCCATCCAGTAGGCGGCGATGTCGTAGCCAAATCGCTCATGGCTGCCGCGGACACCGACCTCGACACTGTTGAGTGACTCGGAGTCAATGTCCGCCACGGTTTGCCCTGATTGCAGGCGGTAAAGCTCCGTCGTTTGAGGTGCGCGAAAGCCGCGTGCGAGGCGCGCGAATACCGTGGCGTGCTCGCTGTGGCGGCTGAGCGCCACGTTGCCTGTCCAGTCGCTGAAGCTATCTTTGCGGCTTGCAGGCCGGTAAAAGCGGCAGGCACTGGCAGATGGTGCGCAGGCAGGACCCGCATCGGTCAGGTTGGCGTAGTCATAACGGGTCTCTTCCAAACGCAGGCCGCCATCGAGCCGCCAACGATCTGACAGCGCCCAGGTCACATTCGTAAACGCGGCCAGCGTGTCGGCATCGACCTCGTAGTCGTAGTGCACGCCGTCGGGCTGGTTGGGGCTAAAAAACGCGTCCTGAACTTCGAGCAGGGAGCCCTCTGTATGATCGATATCGATTCCGGCAAACCACGTCAGCCGTTCGCGTTGTCCGCGAGCGGCGGCTTGCAGACCGAGGCTGCGATGTCGATTACTCTCGGTCGCCTTCCAGGGCAAATAATGCTGTAGGAAGGTCATGCTGTTACTGCGCCAGTAGGGACGGAGCGTGATCTCTGCGTTGGCGCCCCAATCACGACTGAAGCCAAGGTAACCGCGAGCCGACCAGGCATCACGATAGGCCTCGGGGTTGGGATTTTCCTCGCGGGCATCATCGTCTTCATAGGCCTCAAAGCCCCGGATATAGCCCGCCGTTTCCTGATTGAGATTGCTGCCCTCGAGCAAGCCTTGAACCCGCCAGTCCTGCCAGTCGTGATCGATGCGCAGCGTCGCCTTTTGCTGATCGTATCCCGAGGCGTCCTGATAGCCGCCGTAACGGGTAGTCTGAGCCGAGAGCGCTACGCTGCCCAAGGCGGCACTCCCCGAGAGTCGGTAGTAATCCCGCGAGCCGGCTTCGACTTTAATCTGGTTTGGCGTGTCGCTGACGCTGCGGCTCAAGACATTGATAATGCCGTGCTGCGCATTCGAGCCGAAGACTACCGTAGCAGGTCCTTTCAGCACCTCCAGCCGGCCAGCCTGCAGCAAATTGGCGTCGAACAGCTGATTCACGTTACAAAATCCGGGTGATCTCAGGCTGATACCGTCCTGCGCTGTCATGAACGCGCCGCAGCTGCCGGCACCTGTTAGCACGGGTGAGCGCAGGGAGATCAGGGATTCTTGCCCATTACCGCGGCTGACCCAGGCCCCCGCGACGCGATTAAAGACCTGATTACTGTGCTGGGGCGCAATACGCTCGATGGTCGATTCATCCAGTGCCGACCAGGCGACGGGCAGCGTGAGTCCTAAATCGGGGGTGCGTGACGCCGTGACGATGACGGCTTCCAAAGCAGTGCCGTCGTCGGGCGCCTGTGCTTGCGCAGTCTGCTGCAGGGCAAAGCACCCCAGCAGCGCGACGTGACACAGGGTTCTTGCGCTAGAAATGAGGTGACGCACTATGACTGTATAAAGCATTTGATAGGTCCTTACCGCAGGAGTCGTCGCCACAGCCCGTGACAACGGCCCGCATTCTGGGCAAAACTGCGCGTCATGCCAAGCGCCAAGAGATTAAGCCCTTGAATTCAGAGGTTCTCGCCGTCAACGACTCGTTGCCCATCCGCACCAGTGAACCGGTGCACTCGGGCAAGGTTCGCTCTGTGTACTGGCTTTCCGCGGAGGACAGTGAGCGACTGATTAGGCAGCGCCGGTATCCGGTAGCGCATGACGCGCAGCTTGCCTTGATGGTGATTAGCGATCGTATTTCGGCATTTGACTGCATCTGGCATGGAGAGGGGGGTCTCGCCGGGGTGCCCGGTAAGGGAGCTGCGCTGAATGCTATTTCGCAGTTCTGGTTCAATGAGTTTAGCCGCGCGGGGTTGGCGAGGAGTCATATCCTTGAGGTGCCGCACCCCCTGGTTTGGGTTGTGCAACGGGCCGAGCCGGTCATGGTCGAGGCAATCGCCCGACGTTTTATTACCGGTTCTATGTGGCGTGCCTACGAGCGCGGCGTGCGCCAGTTTTGCGGTATTGAGTTAGCCGAGGGCCTGCATCGGGATCAGCGTTTAAGTGAGACGCTGGTGACGCCCTCGACCAAGGGGGTCATGCGGGGACTGCGGGGTATTCCGGAGGCCGACGACACCAATGTGTCGCGGGCTCAATTGGAAGCGCACTGGGAGGCCTTCGGGTTTCATACCAAAGAGGATGTTGAGCGTTATGAGGTGTTGCTCCGAGAGGGCGTCGACCTGATCGCCCGGCACCTTGCGCCCCTCGATTTGATGCTGGTCGATACCAAATTTGAGTTTGGCTACGCCCGCGACGCCAATGGGGAGGAAAGCCTCATCTATATGGACGAGGTCGGTACACCGGATTCTTCCCGCATCTGGGATGCGGTGGCGTATCGCGGCGGCAGTGTGGTGGAGAACAGCAAGGAAGAATTTCGTCAGGCCCTGCTGAGGCACGTTAATGACCCTGAGCTCCTGCTGGACCACCAGCGTTTTGAGGAGCGGAAGCTTTTCGCCGCGGAGCATGCGCTCCCTGCAGTGATGCTTCATACCTTGTCGGAAACCTATCGATCGGTGGCCGAGCGCATCACAGAGCGCCCGTTGGAGGTTCCTGACCGCCCGCTCGAGAGTATGATGGCAGTGCTTGGAGACGAATTGGGCCTGGCTCGTTAGCCGGATTTTAGGAGAAATACGCCATGCCGATTTTTAAATTAACCGAGTCGCTGTCCGTTGCGGCCCAGATCACCCCAGAGGATATCCCCAATCTGGCCGAACAGGGCTTCACTGCCGTGGTGTGCAACCGACCAGATGGTGAGG